>WRGA01000111.1 GCA_009787405.1 Candidatus Azobacteroides sp. | reverse complement strand
TCAACAGTGGCAACAGCCGTAACGGCAGCAGTCGGAAAACAGTAAAAAGTGAGTCATCGGGTGATATGGTGCTCAATATCCCCCGCGATAGAAACTCCTCTTTTGGTCGTGTCATAAATCAAATGGATTGATTATTTCCGTAGATTCCTGTTTTGTAATAGAAAGTTTCAATATACATTCCAATTACATTATCGTGTATCTGCTCATTTTTCGAAAAACAGATTGTTTTTCGATTTAATCGCTTTATGTGTGTTCTGAAATTCAGATTCTTTCGCTCTATTTTCCACGTTTTATCCTTTCCGATTCGATGCCTGTCCGGAGGTATATATTTGGAATAAGATCCCCAATTATCGGTATGATAAACAGAGACCGGAAATACCTCAAGCAATTTCCAAAGGATGAGAAAATCCTTATCCTGCCTTTTACCGTTGTGCCAAGCCAATATACAGCCGCTTCTTCTTTCTATGGCATACCAAGTCCGACGTTGATTGGATTTTTTTGTACAAAACTCCAAAATTCATCCGCCTCTGCTTCAAAGCGTATCTCTACTTCCAAAGCATTCAACCTGTTACTTTCTTCTCCGGTCGGAAAGTAAGGGTTCGTTTTCAGCGTTTTTTTAACACGGAGGTTACCGTGTCTTTACTTACGGATAATTACCCTGCCAATATATCCCGAACTCCGCTGTTGTTAAGCGTCATCTCTATTATTTTTTCTTTTACTCCCGGTTTGTACGCATTGTAGCGGTAGTCTAACCAGAATTGTTTCCTGCACGATTTACAAAAATAACGTTGGGTTCCATTTGTACACTTTCCGTTTTTTTGTAAATCTGCCCCTGAACAATGCGGACATTGAATTGATTGTTGATGAAGCATTTTTTTTCTGCAAAGATAATCATTCCATTTGATTTATGACACGACCTATGAATTTTCGTAATTTTTATGGCTATCGTTGAATTTTTACGGATTTTTACTAAAAAAAGTTATTGGATTTATGGATTATTGCAAAAAAGCACATAATTTTGTGAGTAATATAAAACCGGAATGATGGATACCCGGAAGGCCTTTTTTGAAATAGTGAAACAAAACTTACCTTCCAATACACGCTTGGCCGACGAAATAAGTGATGTTTAAAAGTAAGTTCCGATTCAGCTTACCGAAGAATAGAGGGAGAAAAACAACTCGCATTGAATGAATTGTCTAAATTGTGCAGACATTTCAATATTTTGATGGATTCCGGGATTAATTATCAGTCCGGTAATATTTTGTTTAGATATACTCCATTGGATATCAACAATATAGATAATTATTATTCCTACATGCAAGAGTTATCGGTTTTAATGGAAAATATTGCAAAAGCCAAAGAAAAAGAAATCTACTTTTCGGCCTTAGATATTCCGATTCCTCATTTCATGCCGTTTTTGGACAAAGTATATACGTGGTTTCAAGGTGTCAATAAACTCCCGATTACTTACGATAAGTTTATCCGCCAATTGAATATCCGATGAAATGTCCATGATGCAAAAGCATCATTAGTAAAATGAATCTTGTGGATATTCCATATAACCGTAATTAAAAAAAGTAAAAAATAAACACATGAAAGCGATGATTTTTGCGGCGGGATTGGGTACACGCTTGAAGCCGTTTACCGACACCAAACCCAAAGCGCTTTTTTCTGTTTGCGGGAAACCTCTTTTGGAACATGTAATCAGAAAATTGATTGTTTCGGGGTTTGATGAGATTATCGTAAATGTTCATCATTTTCCGGAACAGATCATCGATTTTTTACGACAGAATAAAAATTTTGGCATCCGGATTGAAATTTCGGACGAACGGGAGGCATTGCTTGATACCGGAGGAGGAATCAAAAAATCCCGGAACTTTTTCGATGACGGAAACCCCTTTTTAGTGCATAATGCGGATATTCTATCCGATGTTGACCCGGCGGAGTTTTACCGCTTTCATCTGCAACAAGACCACGCGCTTGCTACATTATTGGTCAGTAACAGAACATCTTCCCGTTATCTTCTTTGGGACTCTTTAAACAAATTGGCGGGTTGGATCAACATACAAACCGGTGAACTCAAATCCCCGTTCGATGATTTTATTCCCGATCATTATACCCGCAGAGCATTCGGCGGTATTCACGTCCTTTCTCCCGCCGTTTTTCATTATATGGATGCCGATGATTGGCCCGAAAAATTCCCGATCATCGACTTTTATTTGTCTGTAGCCGATCGAACCAATATTTTTGCTTATATGCCTCCGGATTTGCATTTGGTTGACGTCGGAAAACCCGAAAATCTTTCCGCCGCCGAAGAATTAATCAGGAAAAGTAAAAAATAAAAAGCAGAAACGTTCCGACATTCCTGCTTTTTATCTATCTATCTTTCGTTTTTTATTTTCCGGCTTTTGACTTAAAACGTATATCGTATGCCGAGACGGGATTGAAAAGTATACCCGGAATGTTCAACGAATGAAATTCCGACGGGGAATAAGTCCAAAGACAGAACCAACGGAATATCATCGAATTTGTACTCGACTCCGCCGCCGCCATAGACAGCCAGAAAGAATCCGTTGTCATCTTTGTGATCCCAATACCCGACAGCAGCAGCCGGGCCTATATACCATTGAAAATTAGCAGCATCCGGGATGGGGAAATTCCATTCGTAAGCGCCGGTGAGATTGAATCCTCTGTAATTTGTTCCCAAT
Source organism: Candidatus Azobacteroides sp. (assembly GCA_009787405.1). Classification (GTDB taxonomy): domain Bacteria; phylum Bacteroidota; class Bacteroidia; order Bacteroidales; family WRGA01; genus WRGA01. The sequence goes on along the minus strand of WRGA01000111.1, from coordinate 41,918 downwards.
GTCAGATCAACGGCATTTTGATCGGAAATAAATGTCTTGTACTGGAATCCGGTAGGAGAGCCGAGGGCAACACCGATGCTGTTTTTATACAGTTGAGCGTTAGCGCTTAAAATAAAGGCGCATGAGAAAATAAATAATAAAGCTGTTTTTTTCATAATCATTCATTTATGTATATTGACATTATTGTTATTGTGATTCCCGTTTCCAGAATAAATGTTGTTATTGCAGAAAAAGGACAAGAGGTTTTCCCATTTTTTTAATTGAGGAAATAATTCGACAGCCGTAAAATCTATTTTACAGGGAACAATCGATATATAACCGTGAGATAGCGCATATTCGTCGGTGTCTTCCGTTTCCGGTTCCTTGTTTTTCAAAAATCCGGTCAACCAGTAATACTCGTGCCCGTGCGGATCTGTCCGTTTTTCGAACTCCTCCGACCAAACAGCTTTAGCCTGACGGCATATTTTTATTCCGTTCATCGGGACATCGCAGGGAATATTCACATTTAAGCAGATGCCTTCGGGAAGTCCTTCTTTTAATATTTTTTCGGATATTAAACGTGCATATTCGGCCGCCGACGTGAAATCGGCATCCGGATCGTGCGAGCAGAGAGAAAATCCGACAGACGGCACGCCATTGAAAGCACCTTCGATGGCAACGGCCATCGTTCCGGAATAATGGACACTGATGGACGAGTTGCTTCCGTGATTGATGCCCGAAACAATGAGATCGGGTTTCCTCGGAACTAAGTTTCCCAAAGCCAATTTGACGCAATCGACCGGTGTTCCGGTACATTTATAGATGGTCAATCTTTCCGATTCTTTCATCAGCTTAGCTCTGATCGGCAGCATTGCCGTAATGGCGCATGATTGTCCCGAACGTCCGCCGTCCGGAGCAACCACAAAAATATTACCCACAGGCAACAACGCTTCAACCAATGATTTTAATCCTGTGGCGTTTATTCCGTCGTCGTTGGAAACTAAAATAAGAGGCTTCATATATATTTATTCATTATAGCGGTATGAAATCACCCGTAAATGTAAGTGTTGCAATTAATCCGACCAATGATAACACAATGACGATGATGCCGATGGTTCGATTTACAACCCATAATCCGCGTAAATTAAATTTACCCCTTAATTTACCGATCAGGAATGTAACCAAAAACCACCATGCCAAAGCGCCTGCGGAAATGGACAGATACCCGACGATTTGTTGAAACCACGGGCCATACACAATGAAACTGAAACGGGCGAAAAGTCCGATATATAAGAGAATAACGAGAGGATTGGACAATGTCAGGAAAAAGGATGTCGCAAGATCTTGGGTGTACCCGGATGAAGTTTTGGCTTTACGCAATGTTTTGATCGGATTGCTTCTGAAAAGATAAATACCGAATCCGAGCAATAAAATGCTTCCGCAAATTTGTAAGATATTGACGTGAGATTCTACGAAATCGACCAAAAAGCTCATTCCGATGCCCACTAATACGGCATAAAGCAAATCGGAGACGATTGCGCCGATTCCGGTCACAAATCCATGCCAACGACCTTTGTTTAAGGTTCGTTGTATGCATAATAATCCGATCGGTCCCATAGGAGCTGAAACCAGTACGCCTATTGTTAATCCTTCTGCAATAGTATGAAACATTTTGCAAATATCGCTATTTTTGACGAATCAAACGAAAAAAATATACGATTTGTATGGTTTACGGAAATCCCGAAAATATAACATGAATGGATTTTTCGATTATTTACAGCGGCAAAAATTGTATTCGTCGGAAGCGCCGGTATTTTCTTCTGTGGGAATGATTGTCGTCATCCCCTGTTTTGACGAACCGGATATGTTGTCGACCTTACAAAGTTTATGTTCCTGCGCGTTGCCCGATTGCAACGTCGAAATCATTGTGGTGATCAATGCTCCGGAGTATGCAACGGCTGCGCAATTACGTGAGAATGAACATACCCGGGAATCAATCCGTGGTTTTATGCCCGGATTGCCGTCGACCATACATATTTCGGTGATTTCGGTATCCGGTATCCGAAAAAAAGATGCGGGAGCCGGGTTTGCCCGTAAAATAGGTATGGATGAAGCGGTCAGGCAATTTATGCTGACGTCAAACAAAAAGGGGGTGATTGTTTCGTTGGATGCCGATTGTCTGGTTGCTCCCGATTATTTGCGGGAAATCCGGCAAAGTTTTGAATCAGATTCCCGGTTGAATACGGCAATTATTCCGTTTGAGCATATTCTTCCGGATAAAAAAACGAATCCGCGGATTTATCGGGCCGGAGTGTTATATGAACTGTATTTGAGGTATTATTCCGAAGCATTGAGATACATCGGGTTTCCATATCCGTATCATACCATAGGTTCTTGCTTTGCCGTACGTGCCGATGCTTATGTGAAAGTGGGAGGGATGAATAAAAAGCAGGCAGGAGAAGATTTTTATTTTTTGCACAAACTGTTTCTTTCGGAACACATCAAAGAACTGAAAAATACGGCGGTTTATCCGTCTTCCCGCATTTCGAATAGGGTTGTATTCGGAACTGGACCAGCCATTCGCAAGATGACGGAGTCGGAAGAAGTGGTTTGGGAAACATATTCTTTCGATGCTTTTTGTGCCTTGAAAGAGTTGTTTGACGGGATTAGCGAGGTATTTAAATCCAAATCCGAAACCATTCGGTCTTGGATGGTAAAAATTCCCGAATCGGTCAAGGATTTTTTGCAATCGGAAAACTATCTTCCGGCATTAGACGAAATTAACGCAAACTGTGCATCTTTGCCGACATTTAAAAAGCGTTTTTTCACATGGTTTAATGCATTTATGATCTTGAAGTTCATGCATTATGTTCATCCGAAGTACTATCATCTGACTCCCGTGGAAGTGTCTTCGGCTTGTCTTTTAACCCGGTTGTCGATCAAATTGAACGACCCTGTTTCGCCGGAAAAATTGCTCGACGCATTCAAGAAATTATGAAAAGGAAGAAGTCAGCTTCCGGGATGCCGTCATTTATTCCGTTTCATCATTTTTCCCGGGCATGGTAAAACTTGCATAAATCTGCAGAACGGCTGATACAGCCACGCAAATAATCCATTCCTGCTTATGGTGAAACATAAAATAAGAGGATGCCACCAGCAAGATTCCCGCTGCGGCAAGAAACCCGTGCAGCCTCCGTATCCGGGTGTTTTTTCCGCGATAAACATTTGTAAGGTAAACGACGGCAATACCTGCGCACCCTCCGGCATACAGGTACGGAACATATTCCCAATTGACGGCGGCAATATATAAAACGGCGCCGATTAATGTGAAAATTCCCCCGACAATAAATAAAATTCGTTTTACGGATTTGCTCATTTACTCTTCTCTATTATAAATATGTCTTCGTCATCCTTTTTCATCAGATATTCTTCACGAGCGAATTTTTCAAGATCTTCGTCATTGGATTGCAATTCATCCAGTTTTTTCTTGTCTCTTTCTTTCTCGTTTTCGTAATAACGGATTTCTTTTTTTAATTCATTGATTTTCCGGTGATACCCGATGCGGCGGAAAACATTATGCTCGTCGACGAAAAGAATCATAATCAAAAATACCGCAAAAACAATTTGATATTTATTCGTATATCGGCGAATAATCTTCCAATATTTCAATAATTTATCCATAATTTTCCGAAAGTTTCGACAAAGGTAATTATTTGTTGCGGTTATCGGTTATTTGTTCTTCAAATCCTTTTTTTGAAAAACGGAAACGAGGCAAAGTAAAACAATGGCTCCGACGGTTGAAGTGACAAGATTCCCCATGATGCTTCCTTCATTCGTGTTAATTCCCAACACACCGAACAACCAACCGCCCAGTACACTTCCGATTATTCCGATGAGGAGATTCAGGCAAAATCCGCCTCCTTTGCCTTTTGTGATCTTTCCGGCTGCAAACCCGGCAACAGCTCCGATGATGATATACCAAATGAAATTCATAATTGATCGGGATTGTTTTGAGAAGTACGAAACTACGAAATTTTTGATTGTGATATATATTTCTTACAATATTTATTCCTTTGCATTGAAAGTCAACTTAATGGTTGTGCTGACATTACTTATGGGAGATGCAGGCAATCCCTTAATAATTAATTGATTATTTCCTGATTCACACACAATGTTTACATTACTTCCAAGAATAGAAGCTGAAGAAGGTACGGAATTCAACAAAGGAACCGATAATTGCCCGTTTGCAGGCCATTCAATCACATGTAAGTACAAAATCGTTTTTCCGTCTTTAGTGATTTTACGGGTAATTTTACCCCAATCCATCTTTTTATCAATGGGATTTGCAATCGTACCATAAACAGCTTCTCCGTTAATGTTCATCCAAGCTCCGATCTCGGTTAAACGGTCGATACTAGCTTGCGGAATGCTTCCGTCGGCTTTCGGCCCGATATTTAATAAAAAGTTACCGCCTTTACTTGCAATATCGATTAACTTAAGAATTAAATCATTTGAAGATTTCCAGCTGTTATCATTTTCACAATACCCCCAGTTATTATTCATGGTCATACATGTTTCCCAATCCCGTCCGCCGGCAATTCCGGTAATGGGAATATCGGGGATGCTCTGTTCGGGTGTATAAAAATCTCCGGAAAGACCGTTATCAATTTTAAAATCCAACCGATCGTTAAAAATAATATTTTTTGCTTTCCTGTTACTCTTAATTGCTTTCAATGTACGATATTGAAGTTCAGGATATTTGGATTCACCCATATCAAACCATATCAAATCAATGTTGTATTCATCTATAATTGTTTGTAAATGAGGAACAACCAAATTATTAACATAATTCACTTGATCCGGATAAGGCCATTCTCCTCCATAACCGTCGTAGTTTTGCGGCATCCAACCCATTCCGCCTTTATTAGTCCAGTCAAGAGCTTGTGAATAATAAAATCCGATCTTCAATCCGGCAGCACGTGCTTCATCAACCAGCTCTCTCATCAGGTCTTTCTTTGCTGCTGAATGTTGTACGGAATTCCATCCGATATTGGTATTAAACATCGACAATCCGTCATGATGTTTAGACGTAACGACAATATATTTCATTCCGGCCTCTTTTGCCAAACGCACCCATTCTTTGGGATTATAATTTGACGCCGTCAAATCTTTCAATACTTTTGCACGATAAGTATCGCGCGGAATGCCGGCTCCATACATAATCCATTCGGCATAAGAACCGTTTTGACCGCCATCGGCATAATAATCGACCTGTTTTCCTTTTACGTCCTTTCCTTGAAACCGCCCGGCAAAAGCGGAATATCCGCCCCAATGGATAAACATTCCGAAACGGGCTTCCCGCCACCAAGCCATACGGATATTCTTATGTTCTTCGGATTCCGGTGTTTGAATGTATACACCGTCACTCGGAAAAGAAGGTTGACCTGTTTTATTTTTTGCCACGATGTGGAATTTATATACTTCAAATTCGTCCAATCCCAATACAGACATCGATGTTGATGTCGTATTTCGAAAAAACACATCGTCTTTATACACATCATACGATATAGCATTGGGAAAAGCCGGCCAAGTTAAATCCAGACCCGTCTTTTTCATATTTCGGATTTGCGGTGTTTTCGGCTTATAATTTTCGAATCCGTCATTTCCCGATTCGGTTGCACTTAACATAATATCATCGATATAAACGACTGCATTCGCAGTACTATCGGACGGGAATTTGAATCGGAGTCCGAAACCGGTGATTTTTACATCATCTAATTCGTTTGCGTCCAAATCATAGACAAGGTCTTCCCATTCATTAATGCCGAAAGGGATATGATTACTCATCGGAAAAATTTCTTTCTTAAATCTGCCACCTTCCAACAATACTTGTGGTTGAGAATTTGTATCCATGCAATAATATTTTATATGCAAATATTTATATCCCGAAGTACTGACCGGTGTTTTCAAATTACAGAAGAAGCCACCTTGTTTTTGGCCAGTCTCCGATTGAGTGTATTTCCAACATTTGGAGCTCGAATTAATTCCGTTTGGGTCGGGATTATCCGCTATCTCAAATTTTCCGGAGGTTCCGGGATTTATGTTTACTTTCTCCGTAAATGAAACCGTACCGTTTTCAAAATTATCGATTATATAATTTTTGGAATTAAAGCATCCTGTAATAAAGAAGAGTATGCCAATAAATGACAGTAATTTTACCTTCATGAATGACTTGATTGAATGAATTTTCGGGTTATTATCTTCGCATCGGGTGATCTATCTGCCGGCAGAATTCATACCTTTGCCTTAGAATAATATTTTAACGGCAAAGGTATAAAAAATAAGGAACGGGTTAAATTTAGAGAGTTGAAAAGTTTGTTCTTTAGGTTTGAGATTAAAGATGAAAAAGCTGTTATTTTTTTAAAGAAATAACAGCTTTTTCGTTTTTCAACATTCCTTTGTCCGTTAAAAACCGGATGACATGCAACACTTTCGAAGAAGGATAGGAGAGGGAATCGACCAATTGGTTGATCGACAGGTTTTGTTCTTTCAGCATGCCGTAAACACTTTCTTCTATTCTCGAAAATTCGTCGACCGAAAGGTCTTTTTCCTTTCTCGCGATACAAACGTCGCAAATGCCGCAAGGAGGAGAGTCGGTTTCGCCGAAATACCTTAAAAGCATACCCGCCCTGCATACCCTATCGTTTTCGGCATAAGCCGACATGGCACCGATTCGTTTTTCCAATCGTTCTTTCCGTTCTTCGTAAACGCTTTTCGGAATGGATAAGTATAGTTGTTCCTCACGGGATTGTGTATAAACGATGATGGGCATTTTCTTTTGGGGAATGTAGCTGATGATTTGCGCTTTCGATAGTTGTACCAGCCGGTCGTAAACTTCTTTAGGCGACATGTTGCTTCTTGTCGCCAGCAGTTTTTCGTGGATGAACGCATAATCGGAAAACAAACCCGTGTAAGAACGCAACAGAACACTGATCAATTTTTCGGTTTGAGGATCCGATTGTTTCAGTTTATACAGATCGTCGCGTAAAATGGTGAACATCAGTCGTGAACGATTGCCGGGATCTTCCACATATTCGATGTATCCCGATTGCTCCAATATTTTTAATGCATTCAACGTCGGCAAAATCGGAAATTTGAAGGCGTAACAAAACGCATTCAAGTCAAAATCGTACACATTTTCGAATCCGAATCCCACGGCCAACTCGAAATAATTGCCCAACGCTTCGTACACACGCTTTACAAATTCCCGGTCGGGAAATTCATCCGGGATGCGCTTTTTCAGTTTGGCGCTGTCGCTTTTATCGTACAGAATAACGGCGTATGCCTTTTTCTCGTCCCGTCCCGCACGTCCGGCTTCCTGAAAATATTCTTCCGGAGAATTCGGCAGATCGAGATGAATGACCGAACGGACATCCGGTTTATCGATTCCCATTCCGAAGGCATTGGTTGAAACAATTACCCTGCATTTGCCTGTTTTCCAATTGTTTTGTTTTTCTTCTTTGACGTCGATCAATAATCCCGCATGGAAATAATCGGCACTGATTCCGTTTTTGATCAGTTCGTCGGCCACTTCTTTGGTTTTTTTTCGGCTTCGGACATAAACAATGGAACTGCCCGGGACTTTGGTTAATATTTGGATCAAAGAATTGATTTTGTCGTCGGTTTTTCGAACGATATAGGCCAGATTTTTTCGTGCGAAACTTTTTTGAAATACATTTTCTTTTTTGAAAAGCAGTTTTTGCTGAATGTCTTTGACCACTTCGGGAGTGGCGGTTGCGGTAAGGGCAAGCAGAGGGACATCGGGCAGATATTTCCGGATTTCGGCGATTTGTAAATAGGAAGGACGAAAATCGTATCCCCATTGAGAAATGCAATGCGCTTCGTCTACCGTAAGCAGGCAAACATTCATGGCACGCAATTTATTCAAAAAAATGTCGGATGTCAGGCGTTCGGGCGAAACATATAAAAACTTATAGTCTCCGAAAATGCAATTTTCGAGCGCAACAATGATTTCTTCGCGGGACATGCCGGTATATACCGCTGCGGCTTTGATTTTTCGTTTTTTCAGATTGTCGACCTGATCTTTCATCAATGCGATGAGAGGTGTAACGACAAGGCATATTCCATCCATTCCCATTGTCGGAACCTGAAACGTAATGGATTTCCCGCCGCCTGTCGGCATCAATCCTAATGTATCCTTTTTTTCGCCGACTGATCGGATGATTTCTTCCTGTAAAGGACGAAAAGAGGAGTAGCCCCAATATTTTTGCAATATGTCGGAATAAACGCTCAAAAAATTAAGAATTAAAAATTTTAATTTTCATCCGACGGTCTGATATCTTTCACCATCAATTGAAGGGTTGTTTTGCCGTTGAAGGTGTTTTCTTCGATGGTGTAGCAAATATCAAACGGTTTGGACGATTTGATATGATCATTATGGGAGTGCATGCCGAAAGCAATGCCCGTCATGATGTTTTTTGAATTATTATCGATGACTTCCAATCGGAGATGCTCCAGCTCTTTGCCGACCAATCGGCTGCTTCCGTAATCGTAAACCCCTTTGGTGCAAAATACGGGTTTCATATTTTCGGGGCCGAACGGATTAAATTGTTTCAGTATCCGGAAAAATTTGGGGGTAATGTCTTTAAAATCAATGACGGCATCAATTTCGATTTGAGGAATAAGTTGCCCCGGTTCGATATTTTCCGACACAAATGCTTCAAAACGGTCGGTGAATTTTTCCAGATTATCTTCCTTCAGGGAAAGTCCGGCGGCATACATGTGTCCCCCGAAATTTTCGAGCAGATCCCGGCACGAATCGATGGCCTTATAAATATCAAATCCGGGAACGGAACGCGCCGAACCGGTGATCATTTGTTCCGATTTGGTTAAAACAATGGTCGGACGGTAATATTCTTCCGACAGGCGTGATGCCACAATCCCGATCACTCCTTTGTGCCATTGTTCGTTGTAAATCACGATGGATTTTCGTTTGCTGTTGGTGTAATCATCTTCTGTCAGCACGGCATTGGCTTCAATCGTGATATTCTTGTCCAATTCACGGCGCGTATCATTGTATTGATTGATGTTGTTGCTTTTTTCACGGGCGAAAGTCAAATCTTTCGAAACCAGCAGTTCAACCGCTTCGCGTCCCGATTGAATACGTCCGGAAGCATTGATGCGTGGCCCGATTTTGAACACGATGTCGCTGACGGTGATTTCCGAATCTTGCAATCCGCAAACTTCGATAATGCTTTTTAGTCCGACGGTAGGGTTGGCATTTAACTGTCTTAATCCGTAAAAAGTCAGGATTCTGTTTTCACCGATGATTGGAACAATATCTGAAGCAATGCTGACGGCAACTAAATCCAGCAACGGTTCGAGAGAAGAAAACGGAATGTTGTTGTCCACGGCAAAAGCCTGCATGAATTTGAAGCCCACGCCGCACCCCGACAAATTTTTGTCCGGATAAACGCTGTCTTCTCGTTTGGGATTGAGCACCGCAACAGCATCCGGAAGCTTTTTATCGGGTTTGTGATGATCGCAAATGATAAAATCGACCCCTTTTTCTTTGGCGTATTTTACTTTTTCAACGGCTTTGATGCCGCAATCCAGACAAATGATCAGTTTAAACCCGTTGTCGGCGGCGAAATCGATCCCTTTGTAGGACACCCCGTAACCTTCATTGTAACGATCGGGAATGTAATAATCGATTTTTGACGAATATTCCTGCAGAAACTTGTAAACCAAAGCGACGGCAGTTGTTCCGTCTACATCATAGTCGCCGTATATCAGAATTTTCTCGTTCTGCCCCAAAGCTTCATTAAGCCTTCCTACAGCCTTATTCATGTCATTCATAAGAAAAGGATCGTGCAACCGGGAAAGATTCGGACGAAAAAAATCCTTTGCATCATCAAAAGAATGAATCTTTCGTCCGACCAGAAGCGTGCAAAGTACCGGATCGATACCCAGTTCCGAAACCAACTTATCCTTTATCTTTTTTTGCTCATGTGTAAGGTTTTTGATTTTCCATCTGTTCGTCATTTTATATTGTTTTTCTTTTGTCTGAGACGGGAATTTTCTTGAAAAAGGGTTAAAGGATTACGCCGTTTTAAGTCAACCGGCATTTATAAACGCATCAAGCATCAAAATAGAGTGCTTTTCCGCTCACCCCGGAATGCATCAAGAAAACGTTTGTAAAAGTATAAAAAAGACAATGATTTCAGCTTAAAAAAGACATTTTTTTGTATACTAAAAGCACAAGATGCTAAAAACTAAATGATTGTCGGATAAAATGGTTATGGTGTACGGTACCCGGTGCGTAGAAGAATCCTTATTCAGGATTGGTTTTCCGACAGTCTCATAGAAAGATATTCAACGGCAATCTCCTGCAACAAATGTAAACAACGTTCGACGAAGTCAAATATGATCGAATTTTAGGTTGCCGGGTAGTGAAATGATGTGAAATTTTCTAATTTTACGGCGATTTCCGAAAGTTGATTTCTGAGATCAATGTCATACCGACTATTCCATAAAAATTGTAAAATAGAAAATCATGCCGGAAGATATTAAAGAAGCGTGCAAAATCCTTCGATCGGGAGGCGTTATTCTGTATCCGACCGATACTATTTGGGGATTGGGTTGCGATGCGACCGACGAGAAAGCGGTGAAGAAAGTTTATGAAATTAAACAACGAACCGACAGCAAAGCGATGTTGGTACTTGTCGACCATGTCGGGAAAATACAAAATTATGTCGGACAGATGCCCGATATCGCATGGGATTTAATCGAAATGAGTGACAAACCGTTGACGATCATTTATCCGGGAGCGCGTAATTTAGCGTCGGGGTTATTGGCGGAAGACGGAAGCGTTGGAATTCGTGTGACCCGGGAACCCTTTTCTGCAAAATTGTGCGAGACTTTTCGTAAACCGATTGTTTCGACGTCTGCCAATATCAGCGGACAACCGGCGCCGTCAAATTTTTCCGAAATAAGCGATGAAATAAAACAGGCGGTCGATTATATCGTTTCTTATCGGCAAAACGAACGGTCGAAACCGAAACCTTCGAGTATCATAAAATTGGGAGAAGGCGTATTGTTTCAAATTATCAGGGCATAAAAACAGATGGAGTAAAAAATATCTCGTCTTATGCAAGAAAAAGCAGCATCTTTCGTTATAATCTATCGGTGGGGTATGGTTGTCATCGTCTTCTTTTATTATCTTATTTTATAATACTTTTAAATGAAACAGAAGGAGAGAAAGCAGATATTGAAATATATCGTTGCTGACTTTTTAACGGCAAACATAGCCTGGTTTCTTTTCAATATCGTTCGTTTTGATAAGTCTGCTATTTATCAGGGATATTGGGAATTACATGAATATTTGCTTAGCCACAAGGTTTTTTGGGGGCAAATAATCATTCCTTTTGTTTGGATAGGTATTTATTATTATTCGGGATATTATAATCGTGCATTCAGGAAATCGCGTTTGATGGAGTTGACGTCCACCCTTTTCTGCACGCTGATAGGGAGTATTTTGATTTTCTTTTCGGTATTGCTTAATGATTTGCCGCCGTTTTATGAACTCTACTATAAATTGTGTGTGGCGTTGTTTTCCATTCATTTTATACTGACCTATTCGGTGCGTTTTTGCATTACGCAAACGGCCACCAATAAAATACACCATCGGAAATTAAAGTTCAACACGATCATCATCGGAACAGGAACCAGAGCGTTCAACCTGTACACCGATTTAAACAGAATGACTCAATCATTGGGATATAATGTGTTGGGATTTATTCTGCCGGAGAATGAACATCAAGTATCCGTACCGAAAAAACTGATACTGGGAGAATGGGAAGATTTGGAGTCGGTCATCACTCCGGACATTGAGGATATTATCGTAGTAACCGAAAATAACGAAGAAAAAGAGATGGAACGTCTTTATTCTTTGTATAAATATGGTATTCCCGTCAAAATATTGGCGACAAAACATGACATATTACTCGGAAATGTTAAAATGACGACGATTTACGACAAACCCATGTATGAGTTGTTTGTCGCCTTCCGTTCGGATATTGATAAGAATATAAAAAAAACATTGGATGTGATCATTTCTTTTTTTGTATTACTTTTGCTGAGTCCTTTATATTTATTTTTGGCGGTCAGAATCAAACTGAATGATCCGAAGTCAAGCATATTTTTTGCGCAGGAACGGATCGGAAAAGGAGGAAAGCCCTTTCTCATGTATAAGTTCCGGACAATGAACCCCGATGCCGAATGCGAAGGCCCGTCATTGTCGATGGAAAATGATCCGCGCAATACCGCCGTCGGATCGTGGATGCGGAAATACCGTTTGGATGAACTACCGCAATTCTGGAATGTGCTGAAAGGAGATATGTCAGTCGTGGGGCCGCGTCCCGAACGACAATTTTTCATTCGTGAAATTGTGAAAAAAGCTCCTTTTTTTTACCTGTTGTACCAAGTAAAACCCGGTATTACCTCTTGGGGAATGGTTAAGTACGGTTACGCACAGTCGGTAAATGAAATGATCGAACGACTCGATTACGACATTATTTATTTGGAAAACATGTCGTTATTCATTGACCTGAAAATATTGATATACACCATAAAAACGGTTCTTATGGGAAAAGGCATTTGAAATTAAGAATTAAGAATTAAGAGTTTGGATGCCTCCGTAAATAATAGTCGTTTCGGGAATGACAGATAGTTGACGCAAATTGGTGTGATGTCCCGGAATTAAGGGAAATTGACCCGAAAAATTGTAAATTGTAAATTGTCCGATTGTAAATTGTTTTGATGATAAAAGAAGGTTTCCGGAAATTGCTTTTGTGGAGGGAGAAACATATTCCCGAAAAGCATTTTGTTCTTATATTGAGTTTTATTGTAGGGATATTGTCTGCATGTACTGCTATTTTGTTGAGAGGTCTGATTCATTTGATTCAAAAGATTCTTACCGATAATTTCAATATCAACGAAGCGAATTTTTTATACTTGATCTACCCGGCCATCGGGATATTATTGGCAAGCCTGTTTGTTAAATATATCGTCAAAGACGATATCAGTCACGGAGTGACTAAAATTCTTTTTGCTATTTCCCAAAAACAAAGCCGGATCAAACCGCACAATATATGGTCGTCAATTGTGGCAAGCTCGCTGACGATCGGATTCGGAGGGTCGGTGGGGGCGGAGGCGCCTATTGTATTGACCGGATCGGCCATCGGTTCCAACTTGGGACGTATGTTTAAAATGGAACAACGAACGATGATGCTGTTGCTCGGTTGCGGAGCTGCAGGAGCAATCGGCGGGATATTTAAGGCGCCCATAGCAGGATTGGTTTTTACGATTGAAGTGTTGTTGTTGGATTTGACGATGACTTCGGTGATGCCGTTGTTGATATCTTCCGTAACGGCAGCTACTATTGCATATATATTTTCCGGAACGGAAGCCATATTCAAATTCAGCATGACCGAACCGTTTCAAATGCATCGTATTCCTTATGTCCTCTTGCTGGGCGTGTTTTGCGGGTTAGTCTCGTTGTATTTTACACGCACGATGAACTGGCTCGAAAATCGTTTCCGGAAACTAAACACATGGTATAAAAAATTAGCGGTGGGCAGCGTGATTTTGAGTCTGCTGATTTTTGTTTTTCCGCCGCTTTACGGGGAAGGATATTCCACCATCACCTTGTTGTTGGACAATGAAAGCAGTAAATTAGTCGACGGCAGTTTGTTTTTTTCGCTGGCAAGCAATTATTGGCTTTTTCTGGGATATTTATTTCTGATTTTGCTTTTTAAAGTGTTTGCATCGAGCGCTACCAACGGGGCAGGAGGGACCGGCGGAATTTTTGCCCCGAGTTTATTCTTGGGATGCTTATCCGGATTTATATTTTCCCACAGTATCAACTATTTTGATATTGTACAATATTTGCCTGAAAAAAACTTTTCGTTGATGGGAATGGCAGGTGTGATGGCCGGCGTTATGCATGCGCCGCTCACCGGTGTTTTTTTGATTGCCGAACTGACGGGCGGATACGATTTGTTTCTTCCGTTAATGCTGGTTGTCATCAGTTCTTACCTTACGATCATTGCTTTCGAACCGCAGAGTATTTATTCGATGCGGTTGGCCCAAAAAGGCGAATTGATTACGCACCATAAAGATAAAGCGGTGTTGACGCTGCTGAAAATGGAGAATGTGATCGAAACCGATTTCGAAAAGATCAAACCCGACATGTTTTTGGGCGACTTGATCAAAGTGATTTCCCGTTCTTCCCGCAATATTTTTCCCGTGGTGGATAAATCCGGCATTCTGCGGGGAATAGTTTTGCTGGATGATATTCGTAACATCATGTTTCGTCCCGAATTATATTATCGTTTCCGAATCGAAAAATTAATGACATCCCCTCCCGCCAGACTCTCGGTCAATATGCCCATGGAGCGGGTCATGAAAATTTTCGACGATACCAATGCGTGGAATTTGCCCGTAGTGGATGAAACCGGAAAATACATCGGTTTTGTTTCAAAATCGAAAATCTTCAATTCATACCGGAAAGTATTGGTACATTTTTCCGAAGATTAATGCGCCCTCGCAGACGGAGGCGGTGCATGAGTAAACAAGTAGACAAAGTAAACGAGTAAACAAATTTGGCTTCCGCCATCCGAAACTTGTCTACTCGTCTGCTCATCATTGTCGAGTATCTTATTCCACCCTCCGACTCTTAACTCTTGCTTAACATCATTTAATGCTGAATCGCGCAATTACATCATACGACACTTTCATTTTTTGGAAGTCAATGGTCGAAGGGGCTGCATCGGCTGCTTCCATTTTGTTGGCGTATTCATAGTTAAATCTGCCTGTCTGATTGTAAGGCTCGCTTTCCTGCAGATAAATCAATTCATCGACTTTTTGATTTTCGCCGCTCAACAAATTTTCTGCTTTGACCCGTGCTTGTTTCACGGCTTCCTGTTGAACCTCTTTTTTCAGTTCGTCCATTTTCGAATAATCCGTTTTAGACAAATAATAATTGACATAGCCGCCTAAATTGTCGAGCTTGTCGCATACCGAATTAAGCAGGTCGAGATTGGATGTTTTCAATAAATAACTTTTGTTTTGATACAGCTTGCGATTTTTTCTCCACCAATACCAATTATCGCCGGACATACCGGTAACGCTCAAATTTGTTTTTGTGTTGATTTTCAACGATTCCATGACGGCAAGCAGCTTTTGTTCCAAAACATTGATGTCGTTTTTTTGAGAACCGTTTGTTTCGCTTAAAGTAATATTCAAATAAAAAATGTCGGGATCGATCTCTTTTTCGGCGCTTCCCTGTACTTCGACATACGATTGAGGATTGTTTTTTTGATCATTACGGGAACACCCGGTCGCAAAAAACAATATCATCGCAAAAATCCATAAAATTTGATTTCGTGTAGTCATCATAATCCTGTTGTTTTTAATTCATAAAAATGTAAAATTACAAAAATCGGAGATAAAGCCAAAAATATTCCGGTTTAATATATTGAAATTTATACCTACCTTCGCCTTAAGATAAAAAACGAAAATATATCCGATTTTATTAATTTTGCAAAAACGGTTGATTTTATAAATAGAAACATGACTAAAGAGGAACTGAGAATTATTTTCATGGGAACGCCCGAATTTGCGACAGAAAGCCTGAAAGCCTTGTCGGAAAACGGTTATAATGTGGTCGGAGTTGTAACCATGCCCGATAAACCTTCGGGAAGGGGGCATAAATTACAACCTTCTGCAGTGAAGGAATACGCCATGAGTCGGAATCTACCTGTTTTACAGCCCGAAAAATTGAAATCTCCCGATTTTTTAAAACAATTGGCCGATTTGAATCCTGATTTGCAAATCGTCGTAGCTTTCCGGATGTTGCCGGAAGTGGTTTGGAACCTGCCTCCGAAAGGAACGTTTAATTTGCACGGATCTTTATTGCCGCAATATCGTGGGGCGGCGCCCATTAATTGGGCGGTTATCAACGGTGAAAAAGAAACGGGAGTGACCACATTCTTTTTATCGCATGAAATAGATACCGGAGAAATTATTTTTACCGAAAAAATATCCGTTTCCGAAACCGATACCTTCGGAACTGTTCACGACAAATTGATGAAAACAGGAGCGGATTTGGTGTTAAAAACCGTTGATGCCATTCTCGAAGATAAAGTAACCCCGCTTTCGCAAGAAAAATACTACCGCGATGAAAACGAATTGAAGCCGGCGCCGAAGATATTTAAGGAGACGTGTAAAATAAACTGGAACGGCAACGTCGAACATATTTACAATTTTGTTCGCGGACTTTCTCCGTATCCGACGGCTTGGACCGAACTTCAAACACCCGCCGGCGAAAAGATACCGGTGAAGGTCATCGAAACCGAAAAAATCATACGGAAACACGATTATCCTTGCGGCACACTCAAAACCGACGGAAAAACATTTTTGGATGTTGCCGTTTCGGAAGGCTTTATCCGATTGAAAAACATTCAGTTGCCGGGAAAAAAACGGATGAATACCGACGAATGCCTGAGAGGATTTAAAATAACGGAAAATTTTAAAATAACAGGATGAATGTTGAGGTTGAGGCATGAGACTTTGCGGCATCTCAGAAGGAAGAAAAAAAGAGGATTAAGTTTTCGGGAAAAAAGCCCCCGAAATTCGAGGGCTGTCAAGCGATTTGCAAAGTTGTAATAATTAAACGAATCGAACTTGACTTAATTTCGTTGCAAAATGATGTATTGAACTGTCTATCTTTTCTATTGTACGGCGACTTGGCGTTCTATGTCCCGTAACATAATGACTTAGTTGCCCCTGATGAATACCTGTCATACGGGATAATCCGGCCAATGAGAAAAAATTTGAATAATATTGCAGAAAAGATGCCATATCATAATGATACTCAAACGAGGCTTCTACAAATTCTTTTTCTTTTTGATGATAAAATTCTTTCATTGCTTCGTATGCCGATTCAAAATCTTCAACAGCATCTTTTACGGTATCGCCTGTTCCGTAAATGCCATAGTTTAAGGTATTGTCTTCCAAATCTACATATACACTATATGTACCGTCTTTACCGATTTCTATAAATGCTTTTACTGTGTTCATAATTTTTATTTTTTAATTCGAAGATTAAAATTTAACCCCTGAAGATTTTTTAATACTGCTTAATGTTCCTCTTGCCACCTCTTTGTTTTTGTGATGGCTCATTTTAAAGTATTGTCCCGTTGCAGGACTAAACCATGCCGGATGTCCCGCTATTTCGCCATCTTCATAGCAGCCTGATTTTTTTAGTTTTTGCTCAAGTTCTGAATATTTCACAATTCAATCGTTTAATTATTACACTGTAAAGATAATGATATTAGTTTTAATATCAAGATGTTTTCGCTATTATTTTTCGGGAAAACTACACTTTTAACATTTATTGCAAAAAAGGATTGGAACAATATCTTTAATTTGCCGAACGATTCAGCGAAAAAATTTGGATGACGGAAATAAGTACTTACTTTTGCGGTAAATGAATTCGATAAAATATGAGAACGGCAAATTATACTGATTTGAGGAATAACCTGAAAGATTACATCGATTCCGTGATAAACGATTCGGACACGGTGATTGTCAACCTCGGCGGGGGGAACGGGTGTTGTGCTTATGTCGCTTGAAGAATATAATACAATAAGGGAAACGAAATATATCACGTCGCCGCACGGGACAATGGAAGCCATATTCGGGCATCGGCAAACCTGAACCATTGAAATATGATTTGGCCGGAAAATGGTCAAAGCGTATTAATGCGGAACGCCGGATTGTCTATTCTATTCATGAAGATAGGGTAGAAGTATATGTTTTTTCAATTCGATGAAAATAAAAAGGATTGATATGGTTAAAAAAGCTACATTTGCAAATCAATTGAATAAGAAAAGATGAACAATATTACGAAGCAAAAAGAAAGAGCGTCGCTCTTTTTCAAATATACCATGTATTATGGGTTATTAATGGGTTTGTATTTGGTCTTTACATTTCTGTGCGTTGTTTGGGGAACATACTCAAATAATGATATTTTGCTGTTATACTTTGTTCCGATGATTTTTATCCCTTTTTTAGCTTATTTTTTGGTAAAAAAATACCGGAATGAAGGGTTAAACGGCGAGATCAATTTCTCGTTTGCATGGAATTTCGGAACGTTGATGTTTTTCTTCGCGGCAATGATTTTGGCGATTGTGCAATATGTATTTTTACAATACATTTCGCCTGAATTTTATACGAATGTCATAAAAAGTATTACTCATTTCATGGAGAATTATTTGAATCAAGTTCCGGCGAATGAAATCAATCAACAACAAGTTGAATTGATGAAATCGCAAATGCAACAACTTTCCGAATTACCGGCTTACAGCGCAATAGAAATTGCCGTGCAGAATCTTTGGAGCAGCTTGCTGTGGGGAATCATCATTTCAATTCCCGTCGCATTTCTTGTAAAAAGAAATCCGAAAAAAAACGATTCACCCCCGACTTTAACCCATAATTCTTAACCCATAATTCTTAACTCTTAACTTTATTAAATGGATATTTCAGTCGTCGTTCCCTTATATAATGAAGAAAAATCTTTGCCCGAATTGTTTGATTGGATAAAGAGAGTCATGTCTGAAAATAATTTTTCGTATGAAGTGATTTTTGTGGACGACGGAAGTACGGATAGTTCTTGGGAAGTTATATCCGGGTTGAGTAAACAACACCCTGAAATAAAAGGGATTAAATTTCGCCGCAATTACGGAAAATCACCGGCGTTATATTGCGGCTTCCAAAAAGCACAAGGCCATGTGATCATTACCATGGATGCCGATTTGCAGGACAGTCCCGATGAAATACCCGAACTTTATAAAATGATTACCGCAGACGGCTACGACCTTGTTTCGGGGTGGAAAAGGAAGCGTTACGATCCGTTGTCGAAAACATTGCCGACTAAACTGTACAATGCATCCGCACGGAAAGTTTCGGGCGTGAAATTACACGATTTCAATTGCGGACTGAAAGCCTATCGCCAAAATGTGGTCAAAAAACTGGAAATATACGGAGACATGCACCGATATATCCCGTATTTGGCCAAAAATGCCGGATTCAAGAAAATAGGAGAAAAAGAAGTACGTCACCAACCCCGAAAATACGGAAAAACGAAATTCGGATGGGATCGTTTTGTCAACGGTTATTTAGACTTGATGACTTTATGGTTTTTCTCCCGGTTCGGAGTCAAACCCATGCATTTTTTCGGATTGGCGGGGAGTGTCATGTTTTTATTGGGGTTGGTTGCCGTCATTATCGTGGGAGGCTACAAACTTTACGCCATGCATGCGGGATATACTTATCGCTTGATCACGGAAATGCCTTATTTTTATATCTCACTGACGGCAATGATTATCGGAACGCAATTGTTTCTGGCCGGATTTCTGGGCGAATTAATTTCCCGCAATTCAGCCGACAGAAACATGTACAACATAGAAACGGAACTTTAAATAATTTATACAGCACAGCCATGGATTTTTTGAAATTGACAACAAAACGCAGTTCGGTGAGAGATTTTACATCCGAGCCTGTGGAACAGGAAAAAATAGAGTGTATTTTGGAAGCCGCCCGAATGTCCCCTTCGGCATCAAATTTACAACCGTGGGTATTTGTCGTGATCAGGGAAGAACCCGGCCGGAAAAAGCTACAATCCTGTTACGACCGGGATTGGTTTAAAACGGCGCCTGTATACATTGTTGTATGCGGCGATCATTCACAGTCGTGGAAAAGAAAAGACGGAAAAGATTATTGCAACATAGATTCGGCGATTGCCGCGGAGCATATTTGTCTGGCGGCTACCGCATTGGGATTGGGGAGCTGTTGGGTATGCAACTTCGATTTGCGGAAATGCAAAGAAGAGTTCGGTCTGCCCGAACATCTCGAACCGGTGGTATTTATACCGATCGGATATCCGAAAGATCAATCCGTTTTTGAAAATAAAAACAGAAAACGAAACCCATTATCCGAAATCGTAAAATGGGACAAATTCTGAAACCGGCATCACCCTGTGTCATCATTGCTTGTTGCGTAATCATGGTATGTTCTTCCTTGTTTTTCGGTTGCGGAGAAACAGAATGTTCCGAATCGACGACCACCGCGTTGTATGCGAATTTTTACCAAAAATCGGACAATGCATCGCATGCCGATACGCTTTTTGTGTACGGACTCGGCAACGATTCATTGCTGTATGATTCGGTAAGAACTGCCACTCTGACCCTTCCGCTCCGGTTGAAAGAAAATACCACCGCGTATGTGTTTAAATTTATAACCCGGTCGGCAACGGAAGTCGTTAATGATACCGTAACATTTATTCATCAAAACAATGAACACTTCATCTCCGCATCTTGCGGATGTGCCATGTTTTATACCATAGATACCGTAATTTATACCCGGCGGCATATCGACAGTATTGCCGTGAACAATAAAGCCATAGTGAATGAGCCTCGCGAAAACATCCGGATATTTTTTTAGCGTGCTGATATTTTTCATGACAATCCCTCTTCTCGGCCAAAAAAAAGCGAAAGGGGTTGATTTTAAGTTGAAAGAAACGCCGGAAGAGCCTTTTTTTCAAGGAATGTATATCGGTACCGATCTGTTCGGCCCGGTCACGGGAATGATGGGCGTGGATTACTCGTCGTATGAGGCGGTGTTGCAATTGAATCTGAAAAACAAAATTTTCCCGGTTTGGGAGATCGGCGCGGGAAAAGGAAACACAATCGTGGAAGACACTGAATTGGGATTAAGCACTCAATCTGCGATGTTTAACCGTATCGGATTAAACTATAACATGTTGAATAAAAAACACCGGGATTTTTTCTTCCTCGGATTGAGATACGGGTTTTCCTCTTTCGATTACGACTTCAAAAATATAGTGATCAACAGCGAATATTGGAACGAAACCTACACGGGTAATCCCGACACACAATCGGAAACGGTTCAATGGGGTGAATTTTTGGCCGGCATACAAGTACGGATTATTTCCGATATTTACATGGGGTGGACGATCAGATACAAAACCAAATGGAAAGAACATGCCGATGATGACAATCTGAAACCGTGGTACATTCCCGGGTACGGGACAGGTACTTCGCATTGGGGAATTACATTTAATGTGCTTTATAAACTTCCCGTTTTGAAGTAAAAAGAGGAACACGGGTATGGATAAAAAATATATTTTCACGTTAATGATTGTTGCGGGTATTTTTTCCGTTTTTTTTGTATTGCAATGCAGAAAAAATAAGGAACCGGAACTTCGCTATATTCAGGATGAAGGATTGATATTCGGCACGCTTTACAGCATCAAATACTGCTATTCGGAAGACATAGCCGGTGATATTGACGCTGAATTGAGAAAGGTCGATTCGACTTTCTCGACATTTAATCCGGCTTCGATCATTTCCAAAATAAACAAAAATGATTCGACGGTTGTTTTAAACGATTGGTTTATCAAACTGTTTCATAAATCGGAAGAAATATCCGCACAAACAGACGGAGCATTTGACATGACGGTCGCTCCTTTGGTAAATCTCTGGGGATTCGGATTCGAGAAAAAAGATAGTGCCGGTCAAACGGTTATCGACAGTCTGCTGCAATTTACAGGATATAAAACCGTCCGGCTCGAAAACAACCGGATCAAAAAAGAAAAACCGCAAACGATGTTGGATGCCTCGGCGATTGCCAAAGGATATTCGTGCGACATCATCGCGTCATTGCTGGAGTCGAAAGGCATTACCGATTACCTGATAGAAATAGGCGGAGAAATGCGGGGGAAAGGGGTCAATTCGAGCGGAAAATGCTGGGTGGTGGGGATTCGGAAACCGACGGAAACCGGATACATCAACGAACCGTTGCAGCAAAAAATACGTTTTTGTGAAGGAAAAGGTTTGGCCACATCCGGCAATTACCGTAATTTTTATTACAAAGACGGTAAAAAATACGCACATACCATTGATCCGAAAACCGGTTATCCGGTTCAACACCGTTTGCTGAGCGCTTCAGTCATTGCTTCCGATTGCATGACCGCCGATGCGTATGCCACCGCCTTTATGGTTATGGGATTGGAAAAGAGCGAAAAATTGTTGAAACAACTTCCCGAATTGGACGTCTTTTTTATCTATACCGATGAAAAAGAAAATTGGCAAGTATATTATACAGAAGGATTTAAGAAATATATGATCATTGAATAACAAATACGTATGAGTGATAATAAAAGAGATAAGAAATCCTCTTCAGAAAAAAAGAGGAAGCGGGAAACTTCCGGAAAACCGGAAAAGGGCGGAAGAGGAATGAAAAAACAACAAATGACCGATCTGGTCGTTTCGTTATTTAATGCCGAGCCGGATAATACGTTTACACACAAACAAATCTGGCATAAATTGGATATAACCAAGCATCCGCAACGAATGCAGATGATCGAAATTTTGCAGGAGTTGTCGGAAGACGGTTATTTGGCGGAAGTTTTCCACGGCGCATTTAAGTTGCAGATGCAAGGCGGTTACGCGGAAGGAACGTTCGACCGGAAAAGCAACGGGAAAAATTTCATCATTTTCGATGACGGCGGCGAATCCGTTTTGATTGCCGAACGCAATTCGATGCATGCCATGAAGGGAGACCGGGTGAAAATCCGGTTGTTTGCCAAACGCAAAGGATATCAACCCGAAGGCGAAGTCATCGAAATCATCGAACATGTCAAAGACACATTCGTGGGAACGCTCGAAGTGTCTCATAATTTTGCATTCTTATTGACGGACAAACGTCTGGCCAGTGATATATTTATACCGAAAGACAAGCTGAAAGGCGGAAAATCGGGCGACAAAGCCGTTGTGAAAATTGTGGATTGGCCGCAAAAATCCAAAAACCCGATCGGGGAAGTCATCGACATTTTGGGAATCACCGGTGAAAACACGGCTGAAATGCACGCTATTCTGGCGGAATACGGATTACCGTACAAATATCCACAAAACGTGGAAAAAGCGGCGGACAATATTCCTGCCGGAATCACTCCGGAAGAAATCGCCAAACGCGAAGATTTCAGAAACGTGCCGACATTCACCATCGACCCGAAAGATGCCAAAGATTTTGACGATGCGTTGTCGTTCCGGGAATTGAACAACGGAAATTGGGAAGTCGGCGTTCACATTGCCGATGTCACCCATTATGTGACTTCGGGAGAAATCATCGACAAAGAAGCCTTCAATCGTGCGACTTCGGTTTATCTGGTCGACAGAACGATTCCCATGTTGCCCGAAAGATTGTGTAATTCATTGTGTTCATTGCGTCAGGGCGAAGATAAACTGACCTATTCGGTCGTTTTCGAACTGAATGACAAAGCCGAAGTGGTCAACTCCCGGATTGTTCGTACCGTCATTAATTCCGACCGGCGTTTTACATACGAAGAAGCTCAGGAAATTTTGGAAAACGGAAAAGGCGAATTTGAAAACGAATTGACCACGTTGAACGAATTGTCCAAAAAACTGCGGGAGAAACGTTTTGCCGCCGGAGCCATCGACTTCGACCGTTACGAAGTGAAGTTCGACATTGACGAAACCGGAAAACCGTTGAACGTTTATTTTAAGGAAACCAAAGATTCCAACAAACTGATCGAGGAATTTATGTTGCTGGCAAACCGCACCGTAGCCGAATTTGTCGGGAAAACAAAGAAAGGAGTCAAGGCCAAAACCTTTGTATATCGTGTGCATGATTTTCCGAATCCGGAAAAAATGGAAAATTTCTCTGAATTTATCAGCCGTTTCGGCTATAAACTGAAAACACGGGGAAGCAAAAGCGATGTTTCGAAATCGATCAACAGGCTGTTGGACGATGTTCGGGGCAGGAAAGAACAAAATCTGATCGAAACGGTTGCCGTCCGCGCCATGGCAAAAGCGATTTATTCCACGCAAAATATCGGACATTACGGGTTGGCATTCGAATATTACACCCATTTTACATCTCCCATCCGTCGTTATCCCGATATGATGGTCCATCGTTTGTTGGAACGTTACACGAACGGAGGAAAAAGCATTCTTCAACCGAAGTGTGAAGAAGCCTGCAAACATTGTTCGGCGATGGAACAAGTGGCCGCTAATGCCGAACGATCTTCCATAAAGTACAAGCAAGTGGAATTTATGAGTGATAAACTGGGACAAATATTCGACGGAGTTATATCCGGGGTGACGGAATGGGGAATTTATGTCGAATTGAATGCCAACAAATGCGAGGGAATGGTTCCGATTCGCGATTTGGATGATGACTTTTACGAATTTGACGAAAAAACATACAGCTTGATCGGACGACGCAAAAAACGCCGGTATCGTCTCGGGGATCCGATTACCGTTAAAGTGGCGCGGGCCAACCTCGAAAGAAAACAGCTTGATTTCGCGCTGATCACGGAAAATTGAAAGTTAAGAGTTAAGAATTAAGAATTAAGAGTTAAGAGTTGGGTGATGGGATGAAGCTTTTACAATCAATAGCGCATGCCCGGTTATGTTCGGAAGATTTGTAAAAGGTTGATATAGTAAGTACCCGGCAGAATTTAATTTAAATTATTTTAAACGCGAAGATGCAAAGACACAAAGTCGCAAAGATTTTAAACTTCGCGTATTTCCGCCTTTGTGACTTGGCGTTTAAAATATAAGCAATATACTTAAGATAAAAACCTTATTCTAAAAAAGCAAGTTTAGCAGTCGGATGCGAAACCGATTAACCTACTCTTATTCCCTTATTAAACCATGGTCAATAAGGGAATAAGGGCGAGTTGGATGGGATCACCGGAGCTACAAAGGAAGCTTCCGGAAAATAAGTTTTTTTACGGAATGATTAAAATTTTCCAAACATGACATGGAGCATCGCCCTACCGATATTGATTTATAAGACTTTTCAGCCTTAACTCTCAATTCTTAACTCTTAACTCTTAACTCTTAACTCTTAACTCTTAACTCTTAATTCTTAATTCTTAACTCATTTCATCATCAAATACCCGTAGTCTTTCAAAATGGTGTTCAGGAAGGCACGATCGCGTTGTTTGACTTCGGTGATTCCGGTCACTTCTTTTACTTTTTTGACGGTCATACTTAACGCTTCGGGATTGTAGTTTTGTTCGGAGTTTTTCAGAATCCGGGTGATGATGGAAACATCTCTGTCGCTGAGTTTAACGGCTTCGGGATAAGTCGTGACATATTCTTCTTCCTCTTCGAGGTGAAACAACGGAATATCGTTGAAAGAAGTATCTCTGCTGATGAGAATAACCGTCGTTCCGGCTACCATATCCCCGATTCGCTGGCCTTTTTGAGAAGCGGATATGGCGATAATGGCCACCAATCCGGAAAAACATTGAAAGTCGATGATCCGGAATAACCAGCGCATGAAATAATTCCCGATGCCGGGTGCGCTTCCGTCTATACGAACCACCTTGATGTGCATGACTTTTTTACCCGGCGTTTGTCCGTCGAACAATGTTTCAAGAACAAAAGAATAAAACATGACGGGCAAAAAGGCAAAAATACCGATGACGGCCCATATTTCATCCTCCAAATAATACCGGTCGCTTAAATTGACAGCCAGCACAACCAACAATACAATGTATGCGGATTTAATCAGCTCGTCGATGAGAAAAGCCGGAATGCGGGTTCCGATTCCTGCGAGTTCATAATTTAATTTGACGTTTTGAGCGGTATCTATCGAAACATTATATGCCATTTCTTAAAAATATTATTTTGAAAATAAGTGCAAAAGTAGTACTTTCGTCCGAATAAATCATAAGGGCGGATTTAACCCCTTTAATTCCTCATAAATCAACCGCATGAGAGAAATTGTTTTTGTCAGGAAGAATGAAGCGAAATGGAAGCAGTCGGAAAAGAACATTTCCGATCTGACTCCCGACGAGCTTGCCGAGAGTTTTATTTCGTTGACGGACGATCTGGCTTATGCGCAAACGTTTTATCCCTCTTCCAATACCGAGCGTTATTTAAATATATTGTCCGCACGCTATCATCAACTGATTTATAAAAACAAGAAAGAAAAAGGAGGCCGTTTCATTACGTTCTGGAAATATGAAGTCCCGTTAACAGTACGGAAACACCATACCAAGCTGCTTTACTCGTTTTTGTTTTTTGCGGTGGCGGTTATCATCGGCGTTTTTTCTTCCGTAAAAGACGATACGTTTGTCCGCCTTATTTTGGGCGACAGTTATGTGAATCAAACGATTCAGAATATCGAAAACGGCGATCCCATGGCCATTTACAAAAGCGGCGGAAGTACCTCCTCGTTTTTGGCGATCACCATAAATAACATTAAAGTTTCGTTTTTCGCTTTTTTATACGGCATATTTTGTTCGATCGGAACAGTGTATATTTTATTTCAAAACGGCGTCATGCTCGGATCGTTTCAATATTTTTTCTACGAAAAACAAGTCCTGTCGGAATCTATGATGTCCATTTGGATACACGGAACGCTCGAAATATCGGCCATTGTCATTTCAGGCGGAGCCGGGTTGGTACTCGGAAACAGCTTGATGTTTCCCAAAACCTATTCCCGTTTTCAATCGTTCAAACAAGGAGCGGGAGACGGCGTTAAAATTGTGGTCGGACTGATCCCGGTCTTTATGATTGCCGGATTTTTGGAAGGGTTCGTGACCCGTCATACCCGGATGCCGGCGGTGTTGAGTCTGACCATCATTTTTGTGTCATTGTCGTTTGTAATTTTTTATTTCATCTTATATCCCATTCTTTTAGATAAAAAACAACAGAATCATGAGTAAAACGATAGAACTGCATCAGGAACGGAATTTCAGTAACAAAATAAGTACTGCGTTCGACTTTATCAAGCAAAACTTCAAAGGCTTGTCCAAGCCTATTCTTTACATCGCATTGCCGGTAGCCTTGTTGAGCGGTTTTTTTATGTCGGAATATCTGTCGGCGGCATTTTCGACCATGGGAGCGGGGAGATCACATTCTTTCTACGAATATGGAGGTGTTACAGGATTCATTCTGAACTATGTCGGTTTGTTTTTATCGGCAGGATTAGGAACCTTGTTGATTGTAAGCTCCATTTTCAGTTATATTTCTTTGTATGATGAAGACAAAGACCGGGATATCACCTATTCCATGGTGTTCAGCCGGTTAAGACAACGGATCGGACGTTTTATCGGATATAACATTTTGTACGGGATGATGATCGGCTTGATTCTCGTTATCGTAGGCGTAATCTGTTTCGGGCCCGCCATTTATTTCATGACAAACAACTCTTTTATTGCTGTCGGAGTGATCTTGTACTTTTTGATGTTGTTTGTGTTTATTTTTTTAATATTGTTTGTCATTGCATTTTCCTATATTTTACAAAATACGATTTTCTTTGAAGATTTGTCTCCCGGCCGGACATTATCCCGGACATTTGAGCTGATGAAAGGAAATTGGTGGAATACCATCGGATTGCTGATCGTGGTTTCGTTGATGATTAATGTGATCGCCCTTATTTTTGTCATTCCGTTATATATCGCGCTGATTTTGAACATGGTCGGAATCGGCATGGAGGGCGTCGGGAAATTAGTGACCATCGTTATGTCGATGATCACCATGCTCGGATCATTTTT
This sequence comes from Candidatus Azobacteroides sp., assembly GCA_009787405.1. Taxonomy (GTDB): domain Bacteria; phylum Bacteroidota; class Bacteroidia; order Bacteroidales; family WRGA01; genus WRGA01. Next base: position 14,239 of record WRGA01000111.1, on the reverse strand, counting down.
GGTCTATCCGTTATTATTGATTCCCATGGCCTTGCAATATTTCAATCTGGTTGAGAAAAAAGACGGAACCGGGCTTTTGGGACAAATCGAAAAAATCGGTGAAATCGAAAATTTCGATAAGGATGAATGAGGATTATAAAGTAAAAAGTTTTCACATCATATTATTCATACTTTTGTGTATTCCTTTTGCAGGAAATGCGCAAAGGGATTCATTGTCTATATCGGAACATCGGGATGCCGGTGTATCGGTCGTGGTTCGCCGGCCGGATCAAAAAAGCATCGATGCTTTTAATCATGACGATGATTTTCAATATGAAGAAGAAAAAGCCGCTTCGCCCGGTTTTTTCACCCGGCTGATTCATTGGATCTTGCAAAAGATATTGGGAAAACCCTATATCGACGATTCGCCATTCGGATTCGACTGGGACTATGTCATTATTCCGGCGGCGATATTGATCATTATTTTTGCGATCGTCAAACTGACGGGGATTAAAGTGACCGGCATATTCGGACGGAAATCCAAAAAAGTGGATTTGACTTATCTGGTTGATGATGAGGATGTTCGTGCGTCTGAATTTGATGAATTGTTGGCGAAGGCGTTGGGTGACAAAAATTATCGGTTGGCGGTGCGTTACCTTTATCTTGGAACTTTGCAACAATTGGATGAGCTGAAACTGATTGTTTGGAATCCGAACAAAACGAATCATTCGTATATCGCGGAATTGACGGATCAATCGTTGAAATCTTCTTTCCGGGAAAAAGTTTCTTTGTTCGAGTTGGTTTGGTACGGAGAATATCAGATCAAGGAATCGGAATTTGAACAAATCCGGCAGACATTTGCCGCATTCAGCCGGAAGTATCAACAAACGGCAGGCGCATGAAAAAGAAAGAATGGATATACATCGGTACCATCGTTGTTGCTTTTGTGTTGCTGATTGTGTCGGAATATAACAAGAAAGAGCCTGTTGATTGGACGGTGACGTTGTCGTCGAAAGACAAACAGCCTTTCGGAGCGTATGCTTCTTTAGCGTTATTTAAGGAGTTGTTTAACGGCAAAACAACGGTATCCCGATTGCCGGTGTATAATCAGCTGACGGAAACATCCGATAATGAGGGCAGTTATATTTTTATCGGGCCGAGGTTTGTGGTGGATGATTTGGATTTGGAGACCTTACTGGATTTTGTGGACGAAGGAAATAATGTCTTTATTGCGGCCGAGTCATTTCCGGAAAATTTTTTGGATACGTTAAAGATCGACATCGGTCTTTTATCGTTCGTAGAAATGACCGACAGCAGTAAATGGGGAATTGAACTGAAAAATAAGCAAAAACTTTTTCTGACCCATGACGAGAACAAAGTGTACGACATGCCGAAGAACCGGTCGTTGATTTATTTTTCCAAATTCGATTTGGTGGACGGAAAAGCATTGGGCCGGGCTCAAGAACAAGAGGTCATCGATTTTATCCGGTTAAAATACGGAAAAGGATATTTTTATTTAAATGCCAATCCGTCAGCTTTTTCCAATTATTATGTCCTGAATAAGCAAACCAACGATTATGCTTTCACGGCATTGTCGTATTTACCCGAAAATCAACCGGTGATATGGGATGAATACATGAAGCAGGGGCGGGTAGGAGAAGAGCATATTTTGAGAGGAATTTTATCCTATCCCGCTTTGCGTTGGGCCTATTACCTTGCGTTGGCCGGCATTGTCGTTTATATTATTTTTGAAGGAAAACGCCGGCAGCGGATCATCCCTGTGATCAGTCCGTTTCCGAATCAAACGGTCGATTTTGTGAAAGTGATCGGTTCGTTGTATTTTAATAAGCGGAATAACACGGATATTGCGTTGAAACGCATAACCTATTTGTTGGAGTACATTCGGAGTTATTTTTATGAACAGACCGGCTCACCGGATGAAGAATTTATACAACGCATCATCGAAAAATCGGGTTGCGAACCGGCATTGGTCAAACAATTGTTTGTGATGATTAATAAAATAAAAAGTCAGTCGAACCGGGATTGGTTGTCGGACGAGGATTTAGTCCGACTGAATACCCTAATCGAACGGTTTTATGATTCGGCAAGAAAATGAAACGAGATAAGTATAGGACAGAATTTAATTTAAATTATTTCAATTGCGAAGATGCAAAGACACAAAGTCGCAAAGAATTTAAACTTTGCGTCTTTCCGGTTTTGCGAGGTGGCGTTTAAATATAAATTGTTTTTTGCGATATACTTATATTCATAATATAAAATGATTATCGAATGTTGTACCTACTTATCCCCGTAGATGGGATGTAAAAAATGTTATATTCGTTTTTTTTTGAAAATCCGTCCTAAAAAATGTTCTTTTTTTGTCCCGTCGGGGACAACATATTGGTAGAAAAGAAATTCCTCCGATGACCAAAGTCCCGTCAGGGACGTAATGTGAAGAGGAAACATTTTGTCCCTGACGGGACAAAAAAGAACGAACATTTTTGAAACATTGATACATTTTTTACATTCACTTGCGGGGATAGGCGGGGATGGCATCCGATAATTATATAACGGACATTATATTGATTAAATGATAACTATGCTGATTATCAATTTGTTTAATATCTAAAAATTGCTTATTCTATATAAACTCTAATATAATAAACAATAATCAGAATGAAATTATGGTAAAAGAAGTAACAGATTCCAATTTTGAGGAATTAATCAATTCGGGACAACCGGTAATGGTTGACTTTTGGGCAGAATGGTGCGGTCCTTGCAGAATGGTGGGGCCGATTGTGGATGAACTTTCGAACGAATACACCGGTAAAATGTTGGTGGGAAAAGTCAATGTCGACGACAACCCCGAAATATGTGAAAAATACGGCATTCGCAATATACCGACCATCCTGTTTTTCAAAAGCGGGGAATTAGTCGATAAACACGTCGGTGCAGCACCGAAAAGCGCATTTGTCGGTAAGATATCAAACATATTGAGTTAATCGATAGCGTCTTTCGCCGGAGTCGCCGGAGCTTGCCCCGGTTTCGGGGTTAAAAAATCTGATCGGCATGATGTCTATCGGATAAAACCCTTATTTTTGAAAAAGTCCGTTTAGTAGCAAGGCAGGAATCTATATAGCTAATTACCCTTATTCCATTTTTTTGTACAAAGGTTTTATCAAAAGCTTGGTCCGAAAAAGAAGGGAATAAGGGTGACGGTTAGATGTTATTCGTTTGCTGCTAAACACTTTTTTGTGAATAAGGGATTTCTTATCCATTCATATTCAGTAAATTGTATTTCTTAACTTACTGCCTTTGTATTCGTTAAGGTCGAGAATAACATTGTTCCGTTTGCAAATTTAAGGTAACGGGATTTGTTTTTATTTATTTGTATACATACAGTTATTTCTTAATCCCGAAATCGAGGCAAGCTTCGGCGGTTATGGCGATGCGGTATTAAACCACTGTAAGAACGTATCGTAAAACGACTTTGAAAACCTTGAAAATCGGCAACATGTCATACGAATAATCGACTTCACCTCCGTTTTTAAACAGAATCATAGAAATTTTACCCCCGATTTAGAACAGAATTTTTAAAAATTAACCCCCGATTTAAAACAAAAGTGTTATCTTTGCAAAAATGTTAAAGGCTGTGTTTGAAAGAAATCTGATCACGGAATTGGAACAATGGGCTGCAAAATCAAATCGTAAACCATTAATATTGAGAGGTTCTCGTCAAGTCGGCAAAACTACGCTTGTCGATGGTTTTTCTCGGAACTTTGAGAATTATCTCTATCTGAATTTTGAAAAAAATCCGAGTGCAATCACTTTGTTTGAAAAAGAACAGGAAATTGACGACCTTACAGCAGAAATTTTTCTTTTTTGCAACAAGGAAAACAAGCCGGGCAAAACGCTTTTGTTTATTGATGAAATTCAAAATTCAAAAACGGCAATTACGAAACTACGCTATTTTTACGAAGCAAAATTACCTGATTTATATATAATCGCAGCAGGCTCGCTGTTGGAAACGATGTTGAATAAAAAAGTTTCGTTTCCTGTCGGACGGGTGGAATATTTGGCTGTCCGTCCCTGCGTTTTCAACGAATTTCTGCGGGCTGTCGGCGAAACGCAACTCGAAAAAGCATTGTTTGATCGTCGGATACCCGAAGCATTACACGGCAAAACAATGAATTTGTTCCATACATTTACGCTTGTCGGCGGTATGCCCGAAGTGGTTGCCGATTATGCCGCAAACAAAAACTTTGTCGGGTTAAACAGTATTTATGAAAGTTTACTGACAAGTTATCGCGATGATGTTGAAAAATATGCCCGAAACGAAACTATGAGCCAAACCATTCGTTACATTTTGCAATCAGGGTGGAAATTTGCTTCAGAACGCATTACATTGGGCGGCTTTGCAGGTTCTTCTTATAAATCGCGTGAAATGGGCGAGGCATTTCGTACCTTGGAAAAGACCTTTATTTTGGAACTTTGTCACCCGACAACCGATTGCCTTGTGCCGATAACAAGAGACTTGAAACGATCGCCGAAATTGCTGTGGCTTGATTGCGGTTTGGTAAATTATGCTGCAAATGTGCAAAGGGAAGTGTTTGGAGCAGCCGATATATTGGATGCGTGGAGGGGAAAGATTGCCGAACAGATTGTGGCGCAGGAATTGCTTGCTTTAGATAGTCGCGTTTCAAATCAGCGGAATTTTTGGGTGCGGAACAAAAAAGATTCTGATGCGGAAGTGGATTTTGTTTTGCAACAAGCCGGCAAAGTGATACCCATAGAAGTAAAATCAGGGCATAATGCCAAACTCAAATCGTTGCACTTGTTTATGGACGAAGCGCCGCACGACATTGCCGTAAGAATTTGGTCGCAACCGTTTTCCACGGACGAGGTTACGACACAAAAAGGCAAAAAATTCAAACTGATCAACTTGCCGTTTTATTATTTGAACGTACTCGACGAAATATTAAAAGAATCCGGAGTATGTTGATGAAAGACGGATGAGATTTACAATGTGTTTTGGTTCCTTCAGCAGCCCCGGGAATACGTCCGGTTTCTGCCCTAATTCGCTTATTCCGAAAATTTCGACATTTATTGTATTAAATAAGGAATAAGAGTAAGCCGGGTTAATATTACATCCCCTGTTAAGGGAACTTTTAAGCAATAAGGTTTTTATTTTAAATTACTATTGACCGATTAAAATTCAGCTGTATTTTTATTGATTTGATATTCAGGTTGTTATACTTCTAACCGGTCATTTTTCAAAATCCATTCTCCTCCATATATCGGCTATTGTGCAGCCTGCGGCAGATTTTAAATCTATATAAAATTAACAAATTCTGAATAAAATCTGTCGATTAAGTTTTTTTAAGGATAAAAAAAGTATTCTATCTATTTTTTATACAAAAAAAGTATACCTTTGCCATGAAAAATACAAAAATAGATTCCCGGATTTAAAAAAGAGAATAATTGTGTCATAAAGTGATTGATTTGAAAAATAAAAGACTTGAAAAATGAAAGAAATATGCAGTTCTGATTTAATTTTTGCCGAAGCAACCGACGTGTTCACGTTGGAAGGGGCGGCTTGCTGCAACTCCCGCATAAGTGGGGGGGGGGGTAAATCCCTTATTTTCAATGAGTTAGCAGGGTATAACCATAAATATATTTCATACAGCTGTATCGGATTGGGTTCCGGTACGGCTTTTTTATTGTGTGGTATCAACGGATACCGACTCCCGAAAGAATGACATACTTTAAACGTAAAGACACAAAGACGACCCGCAAAGGAAAACAGATCCCGGGTATACAGAAAAACAGGATGGTAACCTTTGCGACGTCTTTGCATTTTCGCAACGCGGCGTTTAATCTATATTTTTTAAATTTATTAATTAACAACTTAATCAATTAAAATCATGAAAAAGTTAGTACTTTTATTATTGGTGATGTTTTGTGTGTCGTTCGGCACTCAAGCGAAAAAATTGTATATTCAAGACGAGGTTAACGGTGGAAGTAGTAGTATTATTTGGGGAGCTTGGATGTTTACTCCCGGCGCCGACGGTGAATGGTATATATTTGACTATGTTGGTCCATCTACTATTAATAGCTCATATAGTATTTATGTGCTGGATTATGATGACTGTGAGGTGTCGCAGCTCGTTCTTGCACGTCTCTCTGATGCATCAGGTGCAGGTACAACGAATTGGAATGATGGCCATGTACAATATCAAGTAGCTGGCGACGATATAGATTTGGCGGGTTCTGCATGGTTAAACAACGGCGAGAGAAACCTTATATATATATGGGGAAGTTCTACTGATTTGCATTACTCTATTGGTGGTAATGTACTTTACACACCAACGACTCCACTTGGTGATATTAAGATAAGATTATACGCTCCGATATGTGATGAGAGTCTATATGAGTATCCTCAGGGATCAGCAAATTACTGGAATCCCGAATACATGGATGGGAACAATCCTATTTACCAACAGGCCAATATTAACTATCCGGCCGACGCGCCTGATGTTCGTTTTTATTATTGGTATTATACCGGCAGTAACGGCACCGGTAAGATGGATGGTGTCATCACGCTCTCGACGGGACTGGTAGCACAGGAGGGTGAGAATGAGTCGTGGTATGAATATACGTTTAGCGGTGTGGTCGGAGCATTAAATCTTATTTTTTTACGGAAAGCCAATTCCGATGGCGTCGGGTTCCCAAATGATGCTAATCCATGGTGGGGCGATGAAACACGGGATATAACAGGTATAACTGAATCAACAGATTTTAGAATCGACTGTCTCCCGGATTTAGGAAACCCGAACTATGCTAATGGAGCCCAAGATCATTTGCGTAATGCATGCGAAATGACTCCGGAAGAGTCACAGGTAGTTTTTGTAGAGAAGCCTACCGGAATATCCCAAACAGGAACAGCGGGTTATACGGTTATCGGCGGCAGCGCCGTGATTTTCGCGACATTCGAAGGAGCTGCAACAGTGGAATTATTCTCTGTTTCGGGTTCGTTATTAACGAAAACCACTGCAACCGGCTCGTTTTGGCAAACCGGTTTGGCTCCCGGATTGTATATCGTTAAAATCAACGGACAAGCAAGCAAAGTAGCAGTGAAATAATCAGCTCCCTAACTCCCGAAGGGAGACATTAGAGGGGGTATTGGTACACGGTAAACAAATAAACGAGAGTAGACGAGTAAACAAGTAGATGAAGCCGGCGTTGCGATTCATCCGAAACTTGTTTACTCGTTTATTTGTTTGTTCGTTTTAAAGCGGGAAGCCTTGTGTATCAAATCTAATCGGCATGATGTCAATCAGATAGAACCCTTATTCTTGAAAAAGGCCGCTTAGTAGCAAGGCAAGAATCTATATAACTAATTACCCTTATTCCATTATTTTTGTACAAAGGTTTTATCAAAAAGCCCGGTTTGAAAAAGAAGAGAATAAGGGTAATGGTCAGATGTTATCCCTCTGCTACTAAACGTTCCTTTGTGAATAAGGGCTTCCTTATTCGCTCCTATCCGGTTATTTGTATCTCCCCGTCATGACGGACATATTGTCCGTCGCTATGCTATTTAGAAGGACATGTTATCCGATAGAAAGAATAAGTTTCAATTAAAATAAAAATCATTCTTTGTTTCTTTGTTTTTTTAAAGGTATTTTTGTGGAAGCCGGTATATAAGTTTTTTTGAATAAATAAGCAGACGGAAATATGTCTGTTGCGATGGTGCGTTAAAATCTTCCGGCAAAAATATTTCCCGGTTTCTGCCGGAATGTTTTTACTTTATCGTTTCAAATAAATTTACTACTTTTGCATTTGTGAAACTGCGATTTATTATTAATTATGAATACAGTAAGAAAGCTGTCCATTGGCATACAAGACTTTGAAAAATTGCGTAAGGAAAACTTTGTCTATGTAGATAAAACGCAGTATGTCTATCAGTTGGCTCAACTTGGCGTACCTTATTTTCTCGGTCGTCCGCGTAGGTTCGGGAAAAGTTTGTTTCTTTCTACACTCAAAGCATATTTTGAAGGTAAAAAAGAACTTTTTGAGGGATTGAAAATTGCCGAACTTGAGAAAGAATGGTCGCAATATCCTGTCTTTTATTTGGATTTTAATCGGGAAAGTTTCACCGATTTAGAATCTTTTAATGCCGTTTTGGATAAAAATTTACGTCAATTAGAGGAAGTATGGGGAAAAGATGAATTGGACAAAACGCCGGCCATTCGTTTTTCGGGACTGATACAACGTGCCTGTAAAAAATCGGGCAAACATGTGGTCGTTTTGATTGACGAATACGATAAACCACTGATTGCGACGATGGATAATCTTACATTAAACGAAGATATTCGTAAGCATTTGAAAGGTTTTTACAGCGTTCTTAAAGCCGAAGATGCTCACTTAAAATTTGTTTTTCTCACAGACGTAACAAAATTTTCCAAAGTCAGTGTTTTTAGCGACTTAAACCAACTTGTGGATATTAGTTTGAATGAAAAATTTGCTGAAATTTGTGGTATTTCCGAAGAAGAATTATTACAAAATTTTCAACCTGAAATTCAAGCATTGGCAGAATGCAGAAGAATGTCGTACAATGAAACGGTTGCAAAACTAAAACAACTTTACGATGGCTACCATTTTGCTAAAGTTAGCGCGGATATTTATAACCCATTTAGCATATTGAATACTTTTGGAAATTTGGATTTTGCTTATTATTGGTTCGCCACAGGTACGCCAACTTTCCTTGTAAAACGCCTTACAAAAACAGGATTTGATATTCCAATACTTGAAAACGATGTTGCTATTGACGCAAACTCTCTTATGGATTATCGTGCCGAAAGCGAAGATTATGTTCCTTTGCTTTACCAGAGTGGCTACTTGACAATTAAAGAATACGACAGAGAATTAGATGAATATACGCTTGGTTTTCCCAACGAAGAGGTAAAATACGGCTTTCTGAACGAACTTTTACCGCAATTCACTCCTTCTTTTGGTACTTCTTCCTCAAAATTTTCGGCAAAAGGATTTATCAAACTTTTGCGAGTGGGCGACATTGAGGGTACAATGAAAATGCTGCAGGCGTATTTTGCCACAATAGAATATGATGCAATTCCAAAAGCATTGCAGATAGAGAAATTTTATCAATTTGTTTTTTGGCAACTTTTTACTTTAATGGGGCAATTTGTGCAAACCGAAGTAAAAAGCAACAAAGGCAGAGCCGATGCAGTTGTAAAAACTGCCGACAGCATTTACATTTTTGAGTTCAAAATGGACGACAATGCAACCGCCGAAGATGCTCTAAAACAAATAAACAGTAAAGATTGCGCTATTCCTTATACTACTGACCACCGCAAGATTGCAAAGATCGGAGTGGAATTTTCGCAAACAGAACGAGGCGTAAAACGTTGGCTGATAGAATAAAAATGCTAAAAAGCGGACAAATGCCTGCGTCCAACGGGTGGCGGTTAGATGTTTCCCCCTGCTACTAAACGCTCTTTGATGAATAAGGGCTTTCTTAGCTGCTGTTTTATACATAATAACATCACCTTAAATATAGCTCCATACCTTAAATTATAAAATACTTATAATCGGCCTATTATCAAATAATTCTTAATTCTTGATTTTTAATTCTTATTTTTCCCTCCCTTTGCATTATTTTTGTATTCTCTTATCCAACGATAAATGTCAGACATCTTAAAACACGAATGCGGGGTGGCAATGATCCGATTGCTCAAGCCCTTGGAATATTATCATCGAAAATACGGTTCATGGCAGTACGGGTTGAATAAACTGTACTTGTTGATGGAGAAACAGCATAACCGCGGACAGGAAGCTGCGGGAATTGCTTCCGTGAAATTAGATGCGGAACCCGGAACAGAATATATTTTCCGGGAACGGGCATTGGGAGCGGGAGCGATTCAGGAATTGTTTGCCGAAGTACAGAATAGCTATCGGAAATATTCGCAACACGATTTATCCGACCCGTTTTTTGCCAAAAAAGAACTGCCGTTTGCCGGAGAATTGTATGTCGGCCATTTAAGGTACAGTACCACCGGAAAATCGGGAATCTCTTACGTTCATCCGTTTCTTACGCGAAATAATTGGAAGGTAAAAAATTTGTTGCTTTGCGGGAATTTCAACATGACCAATGTCGATGAAATGTTCGACGAGCTGGTGCAACAGGGACAACATCCGCGATTATACACCGATACGTTTATCATGCTTGAAACGCTGGGGCATTACCTGACGCAGGATGTTCAGCGGATTTACGATAAATACCGGTCCGACGGATTGTCGGGGTTGGAAATGAACGCCCGCACCGAAGAAGAATTGGATCTTCCCGATATTATCCGCAAATCGAGTAAAAAATGGGACGGGGGCTATGCCATTTGCGGCATGACGGGCAGCGGAGATGCTTTTTCGTTTAGAGACCCGAACGGAATTCGTCCCGCGTTTTATTACACAGACGATGAAATCGTGGTGACGGCCTCGGAACGTCCGGTTATCCAAACGGTCATGGATGTGGATGCGGATGATGTCAAGGAATTGGATCCCGGCCGGGCAATAGTCGTAAAGAAGAACGGAGATATTATTTTCAGTCAAATTCAACCACCCGGCCCAAAAAAGTCGTGTTCTTTCGAGCGGATTTATTTTTCGCGGGGAAGCGATAAAGATATTTACCGGGAACGGAAAAAACTCGGCGAACAATTGGTCGAACCGATATTGAAAGCGGTGGATTATGATTTGGAAAACACTGTTTTTTCGTTTATCCCCAATACCGCCGAAGTTGCTTTTTTCGGCATGATGGACGGTTTGGAAAAGTATTTGACGGAACGGAAAAAAGAATTGATCAAAAATGCGGGACCCTCAATCAATCCCGGAGAGTTGGACCGGATTTTATCGTTGAAAATCCGTCAGGAAAAAGTGGCGGTTAAAGATATCAAGCTCAGGACTTTTATTGCGCAGGATACTGACCGGGACGATTTGGCCACCCACGTATACGATATTACATACGGGTCGATCCGGCCTTACCGGGACAATTTGGTGGTGATTGACGACAGTATCGTTCGCGGAACGACATTACGCCAAAGCATCATCAAAATATTGGATCGGCTGCATCCGAAGAAAATCATTATTGGATCGTCTTCTCCTCAAGTCCGCTTTCCGGACTGTTACGGAATCGACATGTCCCGCATGAATGAGTTTATTGCATTTAAGGCGGCTGTCGAACTGCTGAAAGAAACCGGACGTTTTTCCGTTATTGAACAAGTTTATCAAAAAAGTCTTGCACAAAAAGATTTGCCGAAAGAACAAATCATCAACTATGTAAAAGATATTTATGCTCCGTTTTCGGATGAAGAAATAACCCGGGTAATAGCCCGATTACTTACGCCGTCGAATATCCGGGCCGAAGTGGAAATTGTGTATCAATCGATTGACGGATTGCATCAAGCATGTCCCGAACACTTGGGAGATTGGTATTTTTCCGGCGATTATCCGACACCCGGCGGTAATAAAGTCGTCAACAAAGCCTTTATCCATTACATGGAAGGCAAGAATTACCGCGAATCGGTATAGAACGATTTGTCTGTTGATGTATTCCCGCACAGATGACACAGATTTGGAAAGTCGGATAATATTCATTGTTTCCGTATTTTTATTATTGCCGGGTTATGCGCTCTTTTCTATTTGACTCCGTCGATTTCTAATTGACAAATATATTTAACCGGCGTCAGTTAAAAAATCTGTGAAATCTGTGCGAAACCATCCATCCGATTTTTTTACAAACAATTATAAAATCATAGATCCATGAAAAAAATTCTCCTTACTCTGTTTTCTTTTCTCATTGGTTTTACACTCCATGTTTACAGCCAGACTTCGTTTTTATTTGACGAAAACATGGCGGTGTTTTATCCTGCCGGTTTCGATTCCGTCCAAACTTTACCCTCGCCGGCTGTCGAAAGAGATTTATTGCCCATAAGTGACATTCCCGTCGATTGGGGAATCATACCGGTATATGGTACGGATAGCGGAAAAGTAACCGTTACCATCAACTGTGAAGAGGGTACTGATTTTTATGCTACCGGTGAGGTTACGGGACATCTGAGAAGAAATAACACCGAAATCACGTTGTGGAACACAGACAACTATGGTTACAGAAATTATGGCGGTACCCGGTTATATCAATCCCATCCGTGGATTTTGGGCGTAAAACCTGACGGAACCTGTTTCGGGATCATAGCAGATCATACTTGGCGACAAAAAATCAAGCTGTCGGATGCAATAAAAATAACATCAGACGGACCTTCGTTTCGTGTGATTGTAATTAAAAGAAATAATCCGAAGGAAATAATGAAAGCATTGGGCAACTTGATCGGAACCATAAATTTACCGCCGTTATGGGCGATCGGACACCAACAAAGCCGCTATTCGTATTATCCGGATTCAAAAGTAAAGGAAATCGCAGAACAATTCAGGCAAAGAGAAATACCTTGTGACGTGATATGGATGGACATCGACTATATGGACGGCGTCCGACCTTTCACCTTTAATAAAACCTATTTCCCCGATCCGGTCGGATTAAACAGCTACCTGAACAGCATCAAATTCAAATCGATTTATATTATTGATGCCGGTACAAAGCAAGAACCGGGATACTCTGTTTATGACCGGGGAATAGCAGGCAACCACTTTGTTAAAACCGATTCGGGCAGCATTTATTATGGCGAAGTCTGGCCCGGTTTATGCGCATTTCCCGACTATACCCGTCCTGAAACCCGTGCGTGGTGGAAGGGGTTGCAAAGAAATTTTATGCAATGCGGGGCTGACGGGATATGGAATGATATGAACGAACCGGCTGTTTTCGGCGATACAATAGGAACCATGCCCGACAATAACCGGCATGCGGGCGGAGGGGGACTTCCGGCGGGAAGTCATCTCCGGTATCATAATGTTTACGGGATGCTGATGTCTATGTCAACTTACGAAGCGCTGCTAGAGGCAAATCCGGACAAACGTCCGTTTGTACTCACCCGGGCCGGTTTTCTCGGCGGACAACGGTATGCGGCTACCTGGACCGGCGACAACGTATCTTCTTGGGAACACCTGAAAATGTCGATACCGATGTCCATCAACCTCGGATTGTCCGGACAACCGTTCAACGGCCCTGACATCGGAGGATATGTGGGGAATGCCACTCCCGAATTATTCGGACACTGGATTGCCTTAGGCGCATTTTATCCCTTTTCGAGAAACCATAACGGAGAACCCTCGGAGCAGGAACCTTGGGCGTTCGGACCGGAAATAGAAAAAGTATCGCAAACGGCCATAGGCAGACGTTACCGTCTTTTGCCTTATTTTTACACGTTATTTCGGGAGGCTTCTCAAACGGGAATACCGATTATGCGTCCCTTATTTTTCGCCGACCCGGCAGATTTGAGTTTGCGCGACGAGGAACAGGCGTTTATGTTGGGGGACGACTTGATTATACTTCCGCGTTGGGCAAATGATGCCAAATTACCCGCAGGCAATTGGAAAAAGATAAAATTGGAAGATACCGAAGACAATTATCAGGTAACTGTTATATTGAGACCGGGAGCTGTTATTCCGATGGGAAAACTGATCCAAAGCACGGCCGATTATAATACGGAATTTATTACGCTACTGGTCAATCCGAATGAAGACGGAACGGCAACCGGCACATTATATGATGACGAAGGAAATGGCTTCGGATACCGGAGCGGCGACTATGCCATGCACCGGTTTGACGCATCGAAAGAGGGAGACCGATTGAAAATAGAAATAACCCTGACAGAAGGGACCCGCCGGGTGAACCGCCATTACAGAATAGGATATGTAACGGATGATGAGGTGATATACACCGATTATTCTTCTGATACGACGCAATATATGGATATGGTAAATGAAATTACCGGGAGCCGACGGGATCGCACGGATTTCACGGATTTTTTAATGAATGCCGGTCAAAAGATTTGTCAAATGCAGAAATAAATTGTTGAATGGATATTATTGATTAACAAGAATATATCCTTGTTCTTAAGACGGCTATGGAAGAAATTATGCGCCGAACAGGAGAAAAAATTTTGAAAATTCATTTTATTTTTTTAAGTTTGGCACGATAAATAATTTTGTATTTTATAAACTTAAAAATGGATTACCATGAAGAACATTGTTTTTACATGCATTGTTTTCGCTTGTTTAGCGAATGTGTCGGCACAAG
>WRGA01000110.1 GCA_009787405.1 Candidatus Azobacteroides sp. | reverse complement strand
CGGCGGGACAAAAAGAACGAATATTTTTTTGAAACATTGACACATTTTTTACATTCAACCTGTGGGAATATCCGGGTATAACATCCGATAATCATAATAAATTTTATAGAACAGCGGTTAACAGATTGTATTATGCTTGTTACTATGCGGTAACAGCTTTGCTTATAAATGACGGCTGTAAAACTCATACACATAATGGCGTGAAAACATCGTTGGGATTGCATTATATAAAAGATGGTAAAATTGAAAAATCGTTTGGTAAAATGTACAATCATTTATTTAATTTGCGTCAATCGGGAGATTACGAGGACTGGATTAGCATTGATGAAGCTGATATTAAACCGCTTCTTGAGCCTGCCAATCAATTTATTACTAAAATAGAAAAATTAATCAAAGAAACAGAGTAATTTGCGTAACCGTCTTTAGCTCGCACTGATTCCGATTTATCGGAAACCGTGCGAACGAGGGAGGGGCATGAGAAGCAGATAATTTTGTCCGATAAAAAGAATACGTTTCAATTAAAAATAGAAATCTGTTTTTAAATAAGGTATTTTGTAAAAGCCGGACTGCAAGTTCTTTTGAATAAACAGGCAGACGGACAACATGTCCGTTGTGGCGGAAACTTTATTTTTAAAACATAATAACCTTAGTAGCAATAAATTACAACACATACACCAACCTCATTCCCTCATTTTTTCATTGCTAGATGAAACAGTCTCGCCGGGGACAAAATATCGATAGAAAGACAATGCCTTATTTTGTTATCCCGGAATTTAGTTGTATTTTTGGTACAAAATTTGTACCAAATAAGAAATATGATGACTACCTCGATATTGGAAGTAACTACCCGCCAGTTCCGCGACCGGCAGAAGGAATTTTTGGATTTGGCAAGAGAAGGTATGCAAATCGTTATCCGCAGGAAGACGGACGCTTTTGTCATTACTCCGCTTGAAACCGGCGACACCTATTTTTCTCAGTCGGCCGTCGCCCGAATTAAAAAATCCGTAAAAAGCGCACAAGAAGGAAATGTGAAGACACTGGAGTCAAATGATGATATCAGGAAGTGGCTTGGTTTATGAAATATACAATACAATATACTCCCGAAGCCGACCAAGATGTAAAAGCTTTGATAAAAGCGGGTGACAAGGTTGTTATCAATAAATTGTACAAACTGCTGATTGAATTACAAGAGCACCCGAAAACGGGAACCGGAAAGCCGGAACAATTGACCGGTGAACTTGCCGGTTGTTATTCGCGCAGGATTACGGTAAAACATCGGCTTGTTTATCAAATTCATGATCATGTGGTGACGGTTGTGATTCTTTCTGTTGAAGGGCATTATAATGATAAATAGAATACTTTTTATTTTTATTAATGGCGAAAAGAAATGATTTAATATCTATACCAACTTACTAATTCCTTTTTTGTCAATATCATTGAAAATGATTCATTTAAAATAGACGATAATGTTAATTTTCTTATATACAAATAGATATTCGCTACGGCGGAGCTGCTAAGGGTACTTTTGAAAATAAGGGCTAAGAGTCAGGGGGCAGCCGGCTGCTTTTACTATTTAACTACTCTTAACAACCTCTTGCGTGCGATATAACTTTCCTGTTCTAAAAGTAGCCTAATATCAAGTTTATGACTATTTTTGCAACCGGTCCTTTTCATACGAAAATATTTTATTTTTTACTTATGATAACCGTTTTCGCACCGAATCATACCATTAAAACCAATATACATCTTCCCGCTTCCAAAAGCATCAGCAATCGAATGCTGATTATCAACGCATTGAGTTACAGCCCTTATGAAATCGAAAATTTGGCGGATTGTGACGATACGAATGTCATGGCGGCCGCACTGAGGTCCGACAACCGGATATTCGACGTCAAAGCAGCCGGAACAGCCATGCGTTTTTTAACGGCTTTTCTTTCCAAAATTGTGGGAGAATGGCAAATCACCGGTACGGAAAGGATGAAACAACGACCGATTAAAATACTGGTCGATGCCCTAAATTCGTTGGGTGCAAAAATCGAATATGCGGAAAAAGAAGGATATCCTCCGCTGAAAATATACGGAAGTTCGTTACAGGGAGGCAGCATCGATTTGGACGGAAGCGTCAGTTCTCAATATATTTCCGCTTTACTCATGATTGCCCCCACGATGGAAAAAGGGTTGAAAATCAATCTGACAGGCAGCGTGATTTCAAAGCCGTATATTCTGATGACCCTGAAACTGATGGAAAAATTCGGAATAAAATCGATCTGTACCGGCAATTCCATCGACGTTCCGGCGCAATCTTACCGGCCCGAACGGGTTAAAGTGGAGTCTGACTGGTCGGCGGCATCTTATTGGTACGAAATCGCCGCATTATCGGAAAATGCCGAAATAGAACTGTCGGGGCTGCATTCGGGGAGCTGTCAGGGAGATGCCGAAGTCGCGCGTATTTTCAAAAATTTGGGTATAAAAACTATTTTTCTGCCGGAAGGCGTCCGGTTGCAAAAAACGGGGGAAATTTGCTCCGAAGCGGAATATAACTTTGTCGAACAGCCCGACTTGGCACAAACGGCAGCGATAACGTGTGCATTTCTGAATATTCCGTTCAAATTTACGGGACTTCAAAGCCTCCGGATTAAAGAAACGGACCGCATTGCCGCCTTGAAAACCGAATTGAAAAGAACAGGGTATCTATTGAACGATTCTGAACCCGGAACATTATCATGGAACGGCGAACGCTGCGATCCGGAAAACGATCCGGTTATCCGGACGTATGAAGATCACCGCATGGCCATGGCTTTCGCACCGATCGCATTAAAAACAAAAAGCATTCATATTGCCGATCCCGGCGTGGTGTCAAAATCGTATCCCGGGTATTGGAATGATTTAAAAACAGCCGGATTTATCATCCGATAAGATTCAAATGAGCGCGTGGATTTTACTTATAAGCATATCGGCATCAGGTATTTTCGTTTTTATTCTTGACAGATTACAACGAAAAAAAGAGCTTCACACAAAGATCGTCAACAGAGCCTGTTCTCAAGGAGAATATTGTTGCGGAGCGCATGTGATTTGTGAAAGCGGGAAAAAGAAGCCGGAAAAAATAACGATCGATTATTACGAAGATGAAGAATTGGATCGTTTCCGGAATAAACCGTCCGACGAATATACGGAGGAAGAAATCGAAGAATTTCGGGAAATTCACCAAACCCTCCGATCCGAAGAAATCAACGGTTGGCTCGGCAGTTTAAAAGCCCGGGAAATCAATTTTCCCGAATCATTGAAAGAAATGCTTCCCTGATCCGTAACAGCCATATGATGAATCGTAAAATAAATTGTAAATTGTCTATTTGTAAATTAAAAAGTGTTTGATCTGCTCTCCTATACATTTTTCCGGCATGCACTGATCGGAGCATTGCTTACGGGTATCGCATGCGGGATGGTAGGAACTTACGTTGTTTCGCGCCGATTGGTATTCATCAGCGGAGGAATCACACACGCATCGTTCGGAGGATTAGGATTAGGATTTTATTGTGGAATCAATCCGATATTTTCCGCATTGATTTTCGCCATCCTCTCCGCGTTGGGAGTGGAATGGATGAGTAAAAAACAAGGCGTGCGGGAAGATTCCGCCATTGCCGTTTTCTGGGCCTTGGGAATGGCCGTGGGAGTGATATTTATATTTCTGACGCCGGGCTTCACGCCCAATTTGTCGACCTTCCTTTTCGGAAACATTTTAACCGTCACCGGTTTAGATTTGGCTTTAAGTGCCGGATTGGTTGTTGCCTTGCTGATTTTTTTCGGGTTATTTTACCATTTGATCTTATTTGTCGCTTTCGACAACGAATTTGCCCGTTCCCAAAAACTTCCGGTGCGTTTCATCGAATACGGGATGATGTTTTTCATTGCCGTGACCATTGTATTTACGACACGCATGGTCGGAATCATTTTGTTGTTGTCGTTGATGACGATTCCACAAATTACGGCGAATTTATTTACCTCCGATTTCAAAAAAATCATACTTTTGTCTGTCTGTATCGGATTTGTCGGATGCGTATGCGGACTATTTTTATCTTCTTTTTTGAATGTACCTTCGGGGGCTTTTATTATTTTTGTTTTGGTTATTATTTATTTATCGGCTAAAGGATATAAAACAATCACGAAAAGAAACGGATGAACCCGGTATCAATCCTGTATTTATTCGTGAATCAAATCATCAAACCCGAAGATAACACAATAAACGACTGTAAATCGAGTTATTAATAATCGAAACCGGCATAAAAAACATTAATGATTATCGAATGTTATACCTACCTGTTCTCGCCGGTGGGATGTAAAAAATGTAATATTCGTTATTTTTGAAAAATCCGATCCGGAAAATGGTGTTTTCCGGGGTGTAGGGACAACATATTGATAGAAAGAAAAATTCCTCCGTTGAACAAAGTCCCGTCAGGGACGTAATATGGAAAGGGAAATATTTTATCCCTGAGGGGACAAGGAGTGAAGGGGTGGTGTTTTTCTACCGATATAATGCCCCTGACGGGACAAAAAAGAACGAATATTTTTTTGAAACATTGATACATTTTTTACATTCCGCCTGCGGGAATAACCGGATATAATATCCGATGATCATTAAAACATTTTAAGAAACATACTTGTAGCGATATACATTTTTGAAGATAAAACCACAAAATATTTACATCTTTATACTCCCGATTATCTTCGTGGCGGGATTGTTTTCGTGTTCTTCCAGAAAAAACACGGCGACTAACCGTTTTATTCAATCATTCAATACTCATTACAATGTATATTTCAATGCAAACGAAAATTATAAAAAAGCGTTGAAAAATTTAAACGAGAGCTACAAAGACAATTACACCGAATTTTTGCCGATGTTTCCGGTAAGCAACGTTTACAAGGATAAAGAAAAAGTCTTGGAAACCGAGCAAAAACAAATAGAAACAAATACGAACACCACGATTAAAGACCAAACCACCGCATCGCCGGGAAGTTGGGATTATACGATCGAAAAATGCCAAAAAGCGATCAAGCTGCACTCCATCACAGAAAAACCGCCGAAAAAAAGAGGACAAAGCGGAAATGCCGCTTATCAGGAATTGATGTCCCGCACCGAATACAATCCGTTTCTGCACAATGCCTGGTTGTTGATGGGAAAAGCCCAATTCTACAAAGGACAATTCCTGACCGCTTCCACGACATTTAATTACATTGCCCGCAGTTATTCGGGCAATAAAGAAATTGCCTCCGAAGCAAGCATTTGGGCTGCAAGATGTTACGAAGAACTCGGCTGGTTTTACGAAGCAGAAGATGTACTGGGAAAAATAAACAACGCCGGATTGCCTAAAAGCCGGAACGCCTGGTTTTCGTCTGTTAATGCCGATTACCTGCTCAAACAACAAAAATACCGCGAAGCGCTGCCTTTCTTGATTTCCGCGGCCAAAAGCGCCGATACCAAAATACAGAAAGCGCGAATGACATTTTTGTTGGGACAAATCTATACAGAATTGGAAGACAAGGAAAAAGCATACGATGCATACGGAAAAGTCGCCGGGATGAACCCTCCGTATGAATTGGAATTTAATGCCCGGATCAAACAAAGCGAAGTATATCCGGGAAATAATCCGTCCAAAATCCTGAATATGCTGGATAAAATGGCCAAAAACAGTAAAAATCAAGACTATTTGGATCAGGTTTATTATGCGGAAGGAAATATTTATTTATCTCAAGGCGATACCCTGAAAGCCATTTCCAACTATAAAAAAGGAGTGGAAAAAAGTACGCGAAACGGGATGGAAAAAGCAGTGTTACAAATTGCATTGGGAGATTTATATTTCAAACGCAGCCAATACGTCGAAGCCCAACCTTGTTATTCCGAAGCTGTTTCCATCATTCAAAAAAGTTATAAAGATTACGAACGGATAGCCAAACTTTCCGAAACATTGGACGGCTTGGTCGATTATGTCAAAGAAGTTCATTTGCAGGACAGTTTGCAGTATTTGGCCCGGTTGCCCGAAGATGCCCGCCTTTCGGTCATTACGAAGATTATCGCGGACGTGGAAAAAAAAGAAAAAGAGGAAAAGAATCGATTGGAGAGAGAAAAGCGGTTGGAAGAGAATCAAGCCATGGCGACACTCAACAACATGAGACCGGGCGGAAATATATCTCCTCCGGCCATGCCGGGTGGAGACCGATCATTTTATTTCTACAATCCGACGGCCTTATCGAATGGAAAAACCGAATTTCAAAACAAATGGGGACGGCGTAAATTGGAAGATGACTGGCGAAGAAGGGATAAATCCGCTTCTTACGGCGACGTCGCTCAATCGGGAAATGCCGAAGATGAAGACCGGACGCAGAATCAGGAGGGCGCTCCCAAAGACGGATCGGATGCCGGCAAACCGAAACCGAGTACCGATGTAAAAGATGTCAATTATTATTTGCAGCAAATACCGTTGCTGCCCGAACAATTGGAAAAATCGAATGCGCTTGTTGCCGACGGGTTGTTCAATATGGGCCTTATTTACAAAAATAAGCTGGAAAATTATCCGCTCGCCATCGAAACATTCAACAAACTGGATACCCGCTTTCCCGGTAACGAATACCGTTTGGAGGCTTATTACAACATGTTCCTGATGTATCTGAAGCAAGGAGACCGGGCCATGGCTGATGTATATAAAAACAAACTGGTTGAGGCGTATCCCCAAAGTGATTATGCTGTTGCCATTGCCGATCCGAATTTCGAATATAACATCCGGATGATGGATAAAATGCAGGATTCGTTGTATGCGGCAACTTACCGGGCTTACCTGAACGACGATGTTTATACGGTGCGCAACAATTATACCGTCGCCAAAAAAGAATATCCGTTATCCAAATTAATGCCTAAATTCATGTTCTTGGACGCATTGACGTATGCTTCGACCGGTGATATAAGCACTTTTAGAAATACGTTGAAGGACATCGTCGATAAATATCCCGAAAGCGATGTCAACCAACCGGCGGGGGACATGTTGAAAGGGTTGGCACGCGGACGCCAACCGGCAACAGGCGGCAAGACCCGCGGTATGCTTTGGAACATGCGTTTGGGGACGGGCAACGAAATATCGTTCTCCGAAGGAGAAAGCGAACCCGAAGCATTTAATGCGGATCCGAACGTTCCTTATTTAATGGCAATCGTATATCCGACGAACGGACAAGTCAATACCAACGAATTGTTGTTTGCCGTGGCCAATTACAATTTTGCCACTATTTTGACCAAAAACTTCGATTTGGATACGTTCTCATTCAATAATATATCCATGGTTTTGGTGAAAAATTTCGTGAATTTCGAGGAAATAAGCCAATATTACCGCATGTTTTCCGTGGATCCGTCCATTTCGACCCTTTTGCAATACGCACAACCGCTTTTGGTTTCCGAGTCGAATTTCAATCAATTGACGGCAGGACACAGCATTTCAGAATATCTGGAGTTCTATGACAGTAAATTCGGAAAAGAAGTTCCCGTAAAAAGAAACGAGCAGTTGGCTGGAGAGGAAGCCGTTCCGGAAAAAGAAAAAGAAGCCGGAAAAGAGATTAAAGCACTTGAGCCTGTAACGTCGGAAGTCAATGCGCCTGAAATCGACAACGGATCAGTCATCATACCGGTGCCGAAAATCTCTAAGGATACCCTGTCCGTCAAAGGCCCGGCGGAACAAATCAATAAGGATATAGAAGATATTTACAATGTCATCAACAAACAAAAAGAAGATATTACCCGAAAGGCTAAAGAAAAATGGAACGAATTGATTAACGGAAAACCCGAACTGACAGAGGAAGAAAAGGCCGAAGACGAACGAATCAAGTCGATCACCAAGAAAGAAAAAGAAGAAGAAAAAGTGCTGAAAAAACAAGCCGAAGAACAAGCAAGAGCCGAGAAAAAAGCACAACAAGAAAAGGACAAAGAGGCCCAAAAAGCTGACCGGGAACGAATAAAGGAAGAACAAAGAACCCAAAAGGCGACGGAACAAGCGAAAACAGACGCACAAAAAGCGGACGAAAACCGGCAAAAAGATGCGTTGAAGGATAAAGAACGGCAACGCAAAGAAAAAGAAACTGAACGCAAAGTCAAGGAAAAAGCCCGTAAAGAAGAAATGAAACAAAAAGAAAAAGAACGGGAAGAAAAGCTGAAGGAAAGAGAACGGCAACGCAAAGAAGCGCAAAAGAAAAAAGAAGAGAACCGGAAAGGAAAACAACCTCAACAGAATACTCAGACTCAGCGCAGTGTGAAAAACACGAGGTAAAATAATTTACCTGTTATCGGCAATTATTTTCTTTACAGGCATCAGTACCCGTTCGATCAGCCGGAGGTCATCCGTGACGATTTCGGCTTGTGCCTGCATTTCTTGTGAAAACGGCAATTGCTTGTGATACGTGGTGGTCAGTCCCTCGGGGAGGCCGATTTCAACCGGGTAATATCCGTTTGAGGGAATCAGCGATATTTTGTTCACGATGCCCCTGACCATGCCGAATTCCCTGTCCGGGTAATTGGCGAAACGAATGTTGACTTTCAGGCCGGGTTTTACCTTTCCGGAACGTTCCACGGGCAATAAGGCTTTCCCCAAAAAGCCCGAATCTTCCGTCGGAATGACGGTGAAAACAACTTCCCCGGCCGTGACGTTCTGATTTTCGGCCCAATAATCCGTAAAAGCGACGGTTCCGTCCAAAGGAGAAGTCAGGACATACGTCATTTCCCAGGTATTGATCTCATTCAGCAATTGTACGGCGTCGGCGTATAATTCCGATTCCAAGTTGCTTTTCGTTTCAAAATATTGTTGCCGGGTGTCCAATAATAGTTCCCGGGTCTGAGCGATTTGGATGTCGATGTTGTAGAGAGCCGCATCGGCGTTTTCCAGCGACGACAGGTTTTGCAGATATTCTTTCCGGGCAATGTCCATGTCCTCTTTCGAGATGACGCCTTTTTCATTCAGCAGCGAATCTCTGCCGAACTGTTTTTCCGCCAATTGAAATTGGGCTTCCGCGATCGTTTTTTGTCTCGCGTTGCTTCCGTAATACTTTTTGTACTGTTCCAATCGGGTTTCGACGGCGGTCGTTTTTTTCGGATAATACGACAATTCCCTGAACCGCTTATAGTTGACAAGTGACCGGTAAAATGCGGAATAAGCCGGTTGAACCTCCCCCGCATTCATTTCCCGCACCGGGAACGAATCAATGTCATCGGGGTGCCGCAACAGCTTTTCCAAACTTTTTTTCAATAACGAGAGGTCTTCGACGGATGCCGGATTTTCGATGACTGCCAGACAGTCTCCTTTTTTGACGGTCTGTTTATCCCGGACATACAACCGGTCAATTTTCCGCCGACTTTGGCTGTTATGCCTGCCGGAGGCGTATTGCTTGTCAAAGTCATGGAAGAGGAGATGACATCGGGATATTTGAAAAACCAACTTCCGACCAACAGCATCACCACCACGAGAAAAAGCACAGTAATCCCCCGGCGTAAAATCCGGGGCGGAACAGCTCCGAGTACATCCTGTACTTCTTCGCTGCGGAGTTCTATATTTTTGTTGTCCTCCATAATTAATATAAATGATTATCGGATGTTGCACCTATCTATCCCCCAAGTGGGATGTAAAAATGTAATATTCGTTTTTTTTGAAAGTTACATGCTAAAAAATATTGTTTACTGTCCCGTCAGGGACAACATATTGGTAGAAGGGAAAATTCCTCCGTCAGCCCCTGTCCCGTCAGGGACGCAATGTGAAGAGGAAAACATTTTGTCCCTGACGGGACAGGGGTGAAGGGGTGGTGCTTTTCTACCGATATGTTGTCCCTGACGGGACAAAAAGAACGAATATTTTTTTTGAAACATTGACACATTTTTTACATTCAACCTGTGGGAATATCCGGGCATAACATCCGATAATCATAAAATATAATAAGTTAAAATAACCGCAAAATTACAAAAAACATTTCACTTTCTCACCTTCGTGCTTTCGCGCCCTTACCCCCCTAATTCCAACTGATTCTTCACCAGCGTATAATAAGCTCTCCGCTTTGCCGTCAATTCCCGGTGCGTACCCTGCTCGACAATCCTGCCTTTTTCCAGCACCACGATATTATCGGCATTTTGCACCGTGCTTAATTTGCTGGTATTGCCCCACCGCCAGCCCTTTGACACTGATTTTGAATAATTTAACCTGTATGCGTTCCCATTGCCGGCGTTTTTGTTTCTCGCAGTTGTTGAGCTTTATTTCCTGCATGCCGGTAATGAGTTGAACCAGATTGCTCTGCTCTCCCGAAGCCTGTGCAAACCGCCGGTGATCGAGCTCCCGGCGGTATTTCATGAAAAACAGCACCCACGCCACATATAAGGCATTGCCCAGAAGGAAAATCCCCAATATTATCAGATTGAAAAAAGCCAGTATCAGGGCGAAAATCACGAAATTAAACAACGAAAACAGCGTATCGAGAGACGAGCCGGTGAGGAACGACTGAATGCGGTTGTGGTCGCCGATCCGTTGCATGATGTCGCCCACGTTTTTACTGTCGAAGAAATTCATCGGCAGTTTCATCAATTTGACCAGATAATCGGAAATCAGCGAAATATTAATCCGTGTGGTGACATGCAGCATAATCCAGCCGCGGATGAAATCCACGGACAATTGGGTGGTGAAGAGGATTAATTGGGCAATCAGCACGAGTGAAATAAAACTCAGGTTACCCGTGCCGATTCCTACATCCACCATACTTTGGGTGAGAAACGGCAGAATAAGCTGCAAGACCATTCCGACAATCATGCCCAAAATCAACTGCACCATCTGTTTTTTGTAGGGAAACAGATAACGCAGAAAGAATCCGATGTTGCGCGAAGCCTTTTCCTTTTCGTCTTCGTTTTCGTAAAAGGCGGGCGTGGGTTCCAGCAGCAATGCCGTACCGACCGGTTCGCCGTTTACGGTGGTGCCGAGCCAACATTTTTTAAATTCCGGTTCATTAAATACGTTCAACCCGGCTGCGGGGTCGGCGATGTGCAAGCGCGAAGTTGTAAAAGCGCGAAGGCGCGAAAGTGTGAAGGCGCGAAAGCAGCGACCCTTCGCGCTTTCGTACTTTCGTGCCTTCGCGCCTTCCACTTTATACAACACTACAAAATGATTCTGATTCCAATGCAGAATGCAGGGAAGCGCGACATCTTTTATCAGTTGTTCGAAGCTGATTTTCACCCCGATGGTGCGAAACCCGACAGCTTCGGCCGCATCGCTGATGCCGAGCATGGAAACCCCCTCGCGGGTGATGAAACACTTTTCCCGCAAGGTTTGCAAACTGTAGGTGCGACCGTAATATTTGGCAATCATGCGCAAACAGGTCGGGCCGCAATCCATGGCGTCGAGTTGAGTGTACTTAGGAAAGTTGGACATTAAGGGTTATGTTTGCGAAACAAAACGATTGTAATACAACGAATGATATGATATTACAGAAATAATATTATCTTTTAAATCCTCAGAATCAAAATTACTGCTCAAATCAGAATTGGCAAAATCCTTCAATAAATCTTCGGCAGTTCTGAATTGCCCATAAAAAAACAGGAGCATTTTATTCCAATTTTTTAATATGTATTGTTTACGACCCTCAATAAGATAATATTTGTTGTTTTTTTGTACAATTTCAATATTTGGAGAAAGTTTCAAGGGAATATATAAAATATCTTCTTTTTGTTTGCATCCGGAAAATATTTTACTGGCTTTCTGGTAATTAGCCATTTGTATGGTTTTAGACGTATTATTATTGATTTTTAAATATTTAAGAATTTGCTCATACTCTTTCGGATATTCATCGCATAGACGCAACTCTATTTGTTTGCAAATTTTATAATTTCCTTTTGTACCGCCTAAACAATGTATATATTTAGAAGAAAACGGGATCTGTTCAAATTTAACAAAGTTAGTAATATTATTAGCAAATTTTTCGGAAACAACCGTTGAAATTGTTTTTTTCATCTGTTTTGCTAGCTGGTAAAAAAATAATTGTTCATAAATTACATTTGTAACCCCGCTGTCATTAAATGTTAAATTTTTCAAATTCAGATTTACAAAATTAAAAACAAAGTTCGTATAATATTTTATAAATTTTATATCATTTCCGCCAAATACACCAGCATTTATTGATTGATAATCATTTACATTTAAACCGTCTAAAAAATCAGGACATTTTTTACAGTGTTTTTGGATATTTTTTATTGCAAAATCATATACTCCGGATATTTTTTCAAAATTTTGAACAAGTAACGCTGCATTCTCATTACATAATTTATCCCAGATAAAAATATCATTATCAACGTGCAAAAAAGGCTCATCTTGAATGCTATACGAATAAATCTTTGGTAACGCCCATAAACCAACCGGAACAGAATTAAAATAATTCGGTAAAACTTTGACAGAAGTATAAGGCAGTTTTAATTTATTAATTAACAAATCAATACCAAAATCATCGGTGACTAATTCAACATTATCGTAATATTTTCGTAAAGTTAAACAGCTATATGCCATTGCAAAGTAGTAATATTTTGATTTCAACCAACCACCTGACAACCTGTTTTCTATATGTTTTTCGGAATTTTTGGAAAAACTCGGTTTCGTCCAAAGGGTTTGTATTATTTTCATTTTAAAATTATTTTTCTACAGTTAATTGATATTTTTTCAATATATAGCCAAAACTGTCCTGAAAAATTACAACGTAATCTCCTTTTTTTAAGTTAAAACTTACAGAAGCATTATCATTTGTCGAAATCACCGCAACAGGTAACGGAATTTTATTTTGTGAACGTAAAAAATCAAACTCATTTTGTTTGTAGAAACAAACCGTTTTACAAACCGCTCTAATTTCTTCGGGAATATTCAGCATATTTTTGTTTTCGGAAAGTAACCTCAAATTATTACACAAATACAAATCAACTTTCACGCCCAACATATCGGCTGACGGTTTGAAAAGATATGGAACGTCAGGAGCATTATTTTTATCACAAAAATTGTAACCGACCGTTTGGTCAATTGTTAACGGCTTTACTCCGCTGATTTTTTCAAATTCACCCGTCATCGCATTTTTGTCGATATGCCCCCAACCGGCCAAAACGACTGTTTTTGCTGTTGAATCTTGCTTAATTGTCTGATCGTAAATGTTTTGTGCCTGTACATTTTCTCTGTTTGCAGTCATTGCATCATACCCGAAAACTTTAAAACCGAGTGAGTATGCTTTACGAACAAGATTTGCAAAAGTCGGTTCACGAAGATAAATACCGTTGTCTCCAGAAATATAACCTGTTTTATCAAATAAGGAATCATTTGCAAATGACTCCAATGCAAGGTATCTGAAACCCTGCATATAAAGCGTATCAAGCAAATTTTCAAGCAACAGCCTGTGCATCGGAATATGATGAGCCTCATTAAACATTACAATTTGATTTTGTGAAATAGTTTTCATCAAATCAGAAATAGTTCCCGTTTCTGCACAATTGCAGGTATCTTTTCTGTTCGACCATTGCCTCCAAACAGAATCTGATTTAACGGCATCATCGGCAAACGAATAATATGTTGCAAGCATTTGTTTAAAAATTCCGATATTTGCAGGAGTATTATAATTATACTCTTTACTTTGAACAAGATAAGCTGTATGGTAATTGAATAAACTATCATTGGTAAATAAATTATTTAACAGTTCAAAAATATCAGGAACTGCTGGTTTTTTGTTTTCTAAAATACTTATATATGTTTCTTTTGTTTGAGGAATTGTTTCTTTGTAGAAGTAATAATATGATACAATGTCATTCAAATCGGTGGGGTCGACTTCTGCATTATAATCGGTTTCATTGAATCGAATTATTTGCAGAAATCTATTTTTGTAAGGAATTATATCATTAATAATATATGTTTTATGTTTTTTGTCTATGATTATTTGTCTGTAAAAATTTACTTTCCAATAATCAAACGGGTATTTTGATAATATGGTATCCGACAAATTTATAACTCTGAATTTACTTAAATCTTTTACCTGCTTTTTCAAGACAATGATATCACTTTTCCCTGCGAATAATATTGTATCACGCCGATTGTTAAAATCAGCGAGATGCAAAATGCGATTTTTGCGTTTATCAACAACCGTATCAATAAGATTGTTGTCCTGTATTGTATTTATTTCAGTATAAAAATTGTAAATATCATTAGTATAATACATTACGTTTTGTACATCGGAAACAATGCGAGCTCCCGTTGTATTTACAACATGTTTTGTAGAACAAGATATGAAAAAACATAAGAGTAAAATTGTTGAAATTTTTATAAATTTCAGAACTTCATATTGTTTCATAAAGGATTATATTTGCATTTTAAAGGTTTAGAATAGGGATTTTTACTGTCTGTAATATATGCACGACAATCAATACAAATGTAGCGAAATTCACAAAATCTGCAAACATCAATATCATCTTTTTTTATTTTCCAAACTGCTTTAAAATCAGTACTTTCCAAAGCTGTTTTTAGAGTTGTCCCAATAATATTTCCATATGATTCGGGCATTGACGGACAATTTGTTATATTACCTTCTTTATTAATTGAAATTTTACGGTTTAAACAAGAATTGTAATTTTTAAACTCACAAAATGTTTCTGTTTTGGAAACAAAGTACCAAGGAGAAATAATACCACAACATTGTTCTGAATTAATATAATCTTTTGTATATATAATTGTTATTTCCTCATGTTCTAAGATTTTATTATATACAGAGTTATAAAATGTTATTTTTCGCAGGCGTGAATTTTGCAATCGTATTTCTATTATTTTTTCAAGCCCGAAATTGCTATTATATTCCATCAAAACTTCGACATCTCTGACAGTCGAACCTTCAAAACAATTCAATTTTTCAGCAAGTCTTTTGACGGAAATAAAATCATAAAAGCGTAATTCTACAGCTTCGCACCACAAGTCAGAAAGTTGATTTATTATATTTTGAAAAATATCTGTCTGAAAATGGATAGAATTTTTGTCAAAATCAATAATGGAATTGGTAATTTCTTTTGGCTCATTATATTTGTCAACCTCAATTCGTGGCAAATTCAGAAATTGTTCAGAGAAAAATCCATATTCTTTTTCTATCAAAAAATCAAAATATTCATCAATAATTGCGTCATTTTTATTTTTGAAAAATATTTTTATCTCTGCAATGCTTTTTCTATTTTGCGCAAAATTAAATAATAATTTATAAAGTGCATTTGGTATAAAATCAAATTTATCTCGTTGCAAATCGCAAATTATTGAACGTTTTGCTCCTTTTACAGGAATACAACAAGCGTATAGGTTAAAGTATTTTGATTTTTTTTCAATCATATTTTTTCAAATTTGTATGTTTCAATGTTTTCAATATACCTCGAAATATGCTTATTATACAGCATACAAAAAAATAATCGTTTTTATGCCTTATTGATTTTTCATGACTTTCTTGGAATTTTATATCTATTGGAGAAATAATAGAATCGGATATAAATTTTTCAGATAATAAAAAATTCAAAGATACTATTTTTTGTTGTTCTGTGTTAAGATATGAGTAAAATTTTTCGTTTTTCATACATCCATTTCAATTAGAGTTTCAGCTATTTTTTTGTGTAATCCGTAATTGCACGGAAAATCAACCATTCCAAACTGTCCCGTCGGATTAATCTCTAAAAAATAAAGTTTACTGTCAATTCCCATTATCAAATCAATTGATCCGCAATTCAATTTTAGCGAGTTCATCAGTAATTTTATTTTAGACAAATCATTTTTTGAGAGATTGTATGGAACATATCTGTTCGGTTTTTCCCAGTTATATTGCCTAAAATCAAGTTTTGTTTTTTTATCGTTTTGAGAAAAAATAGCCATTGAATAACATTTTCCCATCAAGTAGAAAATTCGTATCTCATATTCTTTTTCTATTTTTTCCTGTATCAATGACGGAAAAAATACATCTGGTATAGAATTTTGATCATCAGATGTCAATTGAGTGGTATACATCATACATTTATTTTCTTTATATTCTGCAATAATAGGATCAACAACAGATTTTACGATATAATTTTTATTGTTCTCAATGAAATTAAAATTGTTGGAAATATATGAATTCGGGATATTCAATCCACATTTTCCAGCTAATTGCAATACTGCAAATTTATTTAAATTTGAATGAAAAGGATTTGTAATCCATTTTTTGTTTTTCAATGATAATAAAAATAAATTCAGAATTTTGTAATATTCTTTCGTTATATGTTTTATTATATCATAATTGAAATTAGTTAATAAATTCTTGTAAAATTCGGACTCTTCAAAAAATCCGAATTTCCTATACCAGATACTTTTAATTGTCTCTATCGGAATGTTTTGATTGTCTAACAACAAACGTAATTTTCCGTTTTCTTGAGAAAAACAAATATTTTTTGAAAACAGTTCGAACGAATTTATCCGAATATACTCGTGTCGATAGTAATTTAACCAATCAATCACCAAATCACAACTCAAATCTCCGTCGCAAGTTAATAATAATATCATAATAATAATTAGTGTTTTGCATTTTTTTAATAAGTCATTAATAAACAATACACAACAAAGAGAGTTAAAATTGTATTTATTTATACATAAGAGAGCTAACATTTCTATTTTCATTAACTGGTTTCTTTCAGTTTGTTTTCACTAAACATATTATTCAATAGTTGCTCAGTTTTAGAATTTGTCAATATTTTTTCCAATAAATCATCGGTGCCTCCATCAAATACTACTGCAATGATGCGTATTGTCTTTTTCATTCCGTAAGGATGTGATTCCCGTTTCCTTTTTTCCCGATGAACCGAAAAATCCAACGAATAGATGATTTCCTCTTTCAATAAAGCATTACCAAATATCTTGAACTCCAATATATTGTCGCTGTATAAATTATCACCAACAGCAACTATAACTCACCTTTGACACTGTAACCGCTATGCTTGAGATAATTAAATTCAGAAAAACTGTTTGTTAATTTTATCGCTTTGAAAATACTCACTATTTTCCCCCACAAATTAAAATCCGTTTTTGAGTTCTTCTATATTTTTTGCACCTCTATTTCGTAGCATATTTTTATATTTGGATTTTCACCGCTAATCTAATTATTTTCAATGATATTAGCAAAAAATATACAACTTTTTTATTCCTTTTCTCTTCTTTTTCAAAGATTTTAGTGCTGCAAAACATTAGATAATAATAATATTATAGGAAAATATAAAAATGGGAGTTGCTTTTCTCCCATTTTTAAATCTAATTAGTCACCGCATACACCATCACAAGAACAACCGCCCCCATCATCACCGCTGCCACCGCTGGAATATATGGTATAAGTATTCATAGTATAACCACCTTTGACTCGTTTCATTTTTTCCACTTCCATCGGAGTAAAAATGTCTTTACTAAGACTTTCAAAAACTAATTTTTTCATTTTTTTTAAAATTTTAATAATTGACCTAATTTTATTTTTTGTAATTTTTTGTGCACTTAAAAATCACGGCATAAAATTATTGCAAAAAAATAAATCAAAAGCAAAATTTTATGGCATTTTTATTGTAATTTTGAGCAAATTTGTGAAGTTTTGCCAAAAAATGAATAGATATGTATAAAAGTAAACTTATAGAAACACGTAAGTGTTTGGGTTTTTCTCAGGAAAAAATAGCAGAAGCTCTTCACATGGATGTTTCGTGTTACAGCAGGCGGGAAAAAGGTCAGATAAAAATATCGTCCGAACAGTGGCAAAAATTGCGAAAATCTTGAACGTTCCCCTTGAAAAAATTTATGAAGCCGATGAGAATATGACGTTTGTATTTAATGACAACTCCACCGGCAATGGCAATATCGTTACAAACTATTCGTTACCGCAGGATGTTTTGAATCTATATAAAAAGCACATCTCTGTTTTGGAGCAAGAAATACATTATCTAAAAGAACTTTTGAAAAAAGCTTCCGAATAACATCTGTTTCTGATTCCAATGCAGGATACAGGGAAAATTTGCATCTTTTACCAATTGTTCAAAAGTGATTTTTACGCCAATAGTGCGGAATCCGATTGCTTCGGCCGCATCGCTGATGCCGAGCATGGAAACCCCCTCGCGGGTGATGAAACACTTTTCCCGCAGAGTTTGCAGCGTATAGGTGCGCCCGTAATATTTGGCAATCATGCGCAGGCACGTCGGGCCGCAATCCATGGCGTCGAGTTGGCGGTAAAAGGGGAAGCTTTTGGCCATAAGTCTGTCGTAAAAAACGGTTTATATTTTAAACGCTATGCCGCAAAGACGAAAGGACACGAAGTTTTCGGATTCTTGTCTTTGCATCTTCGCGTTTGAAAGAATATAAATCATGGAATAAAAATATCCGATCCTGTTTTTTATTATGATAACCTGCCGACAATTCACTCGATTATCAAAAGATGACTACAGAGATAAAACCGTAATAATTCATTGATTTTTTCATATAAATTTAACTTTTTCTCGTCACTCAGCCCAGGGTTATCGTCTGTTAAAGTAAACAACAGGTCATTTCCGCTAAAACTCTCATCAACACATAGGATGTCGGTAAAAATGCTCTCGGAACTTAGAGAATAGAACGTTTTAATTTTTAATGCTCCGGTACCGATCATGCCCGGACACAATATCACATTCCATTTATCGTATTCATTATCGATAGAATATTCCGTTGTTTGGTTTCCTGTTATATAAGCATCCCAGTTGCAGTTTGCATGGATGACGGAGAGGTACGGATTCGCTTTTATAACCGTATCCATGAGGAGATCAGGATCTTTTTTGTCTAACAGTGATAGTGCATTTTTAATGTTATTCCCCTCAAAAAAGAAATAATTCTCATTCCGGAATAAAGAAGATACCTCAAGGGCGTATTGATATATTTTTTCTTCAAATAAGAAACAGTCTGCTGCTTTTTGATTGTTTCGTTTTGTTATATGCCGTTTAAAAGCATCAAAAGTATCAAAGGAATGGAAGTTGTCAACAGAACCTTTTTCTTCATTTTCCAGCAAGAATTTTGTTTTCGGGAAAAATTCAATCATGTTCATAATAATATTCCCTCTTGATATAATTGTATTATCTTATTATAATATTGGGGATAGTGATGCCATAATCGATAAGCGACTTGCTCTCCGATCCTGAAATATTTCTTATAATCTCCTACGGTATGAATATATGAGGTTTTATAATGAATATCCGTGAAGTCGGCCAAGCCTTCAAACCGACTTGATATCTGCTCTTTTATCAGGTATTCGATCGGGATTTGTTTCTCTTGTGCCAAACAGTAGAAAAGATATTGTTCAAAAATAGTGTTGAACATGCCTTTATAGGTTAATCTGCCGATCCGGTCATAATTTTTATCGACAAAATGAAACGCTTCCGCTGTATATTCTTTAAAAAATTTTAAATTGAAACCCCCTAAAATTCCGGCATTGACTTCGATGATCTCTTTTGTTGTTTTTTCTCTGAAATTCAGAATGGATTCCGGAATATAACTCAAATTATTTTCGACATCCTGATAAAATGATTGATTATGGTCATACGATATTTCCAAATGTTGTCCGATTAATTCCGAGTTTTCGATCCGGTCGGGAAACCGATTCCAAATGTATACATCATAATCGGCATGGATAAAGGGTTCGGTCTGTATACTATAGGCATAAATCTTACCGACGGCCCATAAGTCATGATCGTATCCTTTGATATCTTCCAATGATGTTTTTACCGGATCATACGGAAGTTCCAACATTTCGACCAGAAGCTTTTTCCCGTTTTCATCGGTAACCAACTCGATATGATCGTAAAATTCTTTAAACGTCAGACAACTTAAGGCCCAACTCATATAGAAAAAAACAGAGTCGGACCATCCGCCCATAGATTTATTTTCACTTTTTGAAGCTAAATTCGGTTTGCTCCAATAACTCTGAACAATTTTCATTATTGTTGTTATTGCTGATTTAAATTATTTATCTTGTTTAACCAGTCGACAAAATCATTCATCACTTGTACCCAATGGCATTTATCATAGTCGGGCTTTCCTGTCGGATCAACTTCAAAATAATTATGTTCCAATCCTAAATATGGAACTAAATTATAATTTGTTTTTCCTGCCCGTATAAAGTCGATGGGCAATAAATCGCAATAGGATGAACCAATATCTTTCGTCCCATATGCAATATAAATCGGAATGATAATTTTTAACAAGTCGGGGAGTATTGGAGTTGAGAAACTTATCGTTGTTCGCGGGCTGTCCTCTCCGTGTTGAGAAGGTTCATTTATGTGATCACATTGCCATTTCCACCAACTATATGTTTTATTAATTTCTGCCTGTGCTTCTTCCGGAGAAAGAATCCCTTTCAGTTCCGATAACCGGCTTTGTCTGACATATTGCTCGGCACGTCCCATCGGATTTCCGGAGAAAAAACCCAGTGCTGCTATATGGTTGTTTTCCGCAGTGATTTTTGCGGCAACTTTAGCTCCTTGAGAATGTCCGACAACAATGATATGATTTTTATCCACCCATTTTTGTCGGAGGAGAAAATCAATGACGGCGTTTCCCCGTTCCACATATTTCTCCAAATAATTTACATCGAGATAGGCTTGCGGATAAGAATGTTCATTGTTTTTATCGGTAATATAGGCATATTGATGATTCAGTTGTGATTCATCTACAATTAAAGGAACATGAGGAGAAGAAATGACAATAATATTGTAAGTTTCAGATATTTTCT
Source organism: Candidatus Azobacteroides sp. (assembly GCA_009787405.1). Lineage (GTDB taxonomy): Bacteria > Bacteroidota > Bacteroidia > Bacteroidales > WRGA01 > WRGA01. Next base: position 23,703 of record WRGA01000110.1, on the reverse strand, counting down.
TATAATCGAAATTGTCGATCATAGAGATGGATAACCGGCCTTCGGCGGATTTTATGATCAAGGGGATCGCTAATGATCCTTGACAGAACAGGATCGTCGGCTTCGGCGTTTCCAAATCATTGTTGATTTTGATGAATTGAATGGTATCTTTTTCATGAATGATACTGAAACGACAGACATTCAAACTGTCAATCCGATCTTGAGCATTGAGGCAATGAAATGTATATAAAAGAATACAAATCGAATAGTATTTTATGTTTTTCATCATAAGATGTGAATTTATTTATTAAAAAACATATTTATTTAAAATCGTGTAAGGTTAATTTTTCTAAATTAATATCAGGAATAGCTAAATCTTTAACAAGTTTATTTTGTATATGCATTATAAGGGTAGAAATATCATTACAATATACTGATGGATTATCAAAAACATTTGCAGAAGAATATCTATGAGCCAAATGTCCTCCACCACAAATATGTTTGATAATGCATTTTTTACATTTTTCACACAATTCACTATCTTGGTGTGAATTGTAATACTTTTTTAATATCTCGTTATTGTTTATTGCTTCATCCAAGGAATTATTAATTACATTAAATTCTGTTTTTGTAAAACCGTCTCCACAGACCATCATGTTATCAACCGGCTGTATGTCGCCGTTTGGTTTTACGCATATACATTGATTAAATCTTCGGCCTAATTGTTCATTTCCCCTTTCTACTCCTATGATTAATCCAATTATTATATCAAATATCCTTATCATGGGTTTGTTGGAAGAATTATCGTTGTACCATAATTCGAACATATTAATTAGCCAATCACCAATTAACCCATCCGGATATTTTTTCATATTATTATAGGTCATATCTGGTAATAAAAAATCAACATAAGAAATGTATTTTGACTTTAAATGGTTGTATATGTTTTGAGGAGTTTCTTGAATATTAATCACGTTTAATACACGAACAGGATATTGATTTTTATGTAATAAATCAACTCCCCGGATTATTTCATTATAAGCGCTTTGTCCCGTTGCTTTATATATCCGATTCTCGGAAGCCTTATATGTACCATCTAAGCTTACTCCGATTGAAATATTCAAATTGTTGAGTAAAGAATACCATTCTTGAGTTAACAAAGTGCCATTTGTTTGAAGGGCTAATTGTATGTTAACTTCAGTAATATTTCTTTTTACATAATTGACAAAATTTACATAAAAATCCTTATTTGCTAATAATGGCTCTCCTCCATGAAAGATTACAAGAAAATCTTTTAATTGATGTCGATTGCAATGTTCTTTGATTCGCTCTATAGTATGGATCATTATATTCTCATTCATTAATTTAGGCTGTTCTTTATAAGAATTATCACCTTTATTGTATACATAACAGTATTTGCAATTTAAATTGCAAATACTGGATACTTTTAATATCAATTCATTTACTATCATTTATTTATTGTATTTGATTGAAAAATACAGATTTTTGCATAATAAATTCTAGATAAAAAAGAAACAGAATAAATATAATCTTATTAAATTCATTCTGTTTCTTTTTTATTTGTATCATCTCCTTACATATGTACTTTCAGCATAATTTGAATTTCCCCATTCTCCATATCCTCCTTTAATGGTTGATAATCCTTTTGCAGAAAGAAATTCATTAATGAATTGTTCATTATTTGTCAAATCCTTTTTAGATAAACTGATTTTTTTTACCTTTTTCATAATTCTTTTAATTACACTGTGATGACCTACTCTTTTTAAGCTTTTCGGGAACTGCTCTTTTTCTCACGCAACCAATCGGTATTTGGCCCGATGGACACGTCCAACCTGCCTGTAATTCATATCAGACTTTTGGAAATTCAAATGAATGTTGTACCTTCACGGCGCCTTCTTGTGGTTTAAGTTTACGGTTCTGCTGCTAAGTTAGTTGTAAACCTCGCAGGGAGGCTTCTTTCCATTTTATACAAGGGGGCGGGCCTTGTTAATTTGTGTCAGTTATTATGTTATTGTACGGCTGTATATTTCAATTACAAAGATATTTGATAATTTTTCAAAAATAATAATCATATATTGCTATAATTAGGCTGCTCAAGCATAAAATAAGTCAAAATATGAATAACATAGGTTTTAATATTCGAAAAATAAGAGAAAAGAAAGGCTTTTCTCAGGAATTTATTGCTGAAAAATTGGGTATAAATCAAAGCACATACGGCAAACTCGAAAGAGATATGTCAAATGTAACATTGGACAGGTTGTTTAAAATAGCCGACATATTGGAGGAGGACATTACCTCTTTGCTTGATATTGGCAAAAAAATATTTTCAATAACCAGACCAATCAAGGCAACGGGTATGTGGAAACGATTAACAACGACTGTAAAACGATGCTCGAAGAGTTGAAATCGGCTTATGAGAAAATGCTTGCCATAAAAGACGAAGAAATAACTTTTCTGCGAAGCCTTTTGGAAAAGAAATGATTCCTATTTCATCCCGCACGCGGCGATAGCGTCTTTCGGCATAGCCGCGGGATAAAGAACATATCTATTTGAATTATAATCAGATAAAAAACCTTATTTTTTAAAAGTTCCCTTGGTAGCCGATATAGCATGAACTAACCTCACCCTTATTTCCTTATTTTCAGGACAATATATGATGATAAAACAAACCCCCGGAAATAAGCGGATAAGGGCAAGATGTATTGATGAATCCCCGTGCTGTTAAGGGAATCTTTTGAGAATAAGGTTTTTTAATCAGCATTATACTTTTGATTATCAAATGAATAAAAATTAACCCCGAAATTGGGGGCAGGCTCCGACAGCTATGGCGAAAGACGCTTGCGCTGTTTTGTAAATTATAATTATCAACCACGCACCGGTTACACTATTTATTCCGATTTATCGAAATCGGCGCGAGCGGGAGTCCCAACTCATATAAAAAAACAGAGTTGGACCATCCGCCCATAAATTTATTTTCACTTTTTGAGACTAAATTCGGTTTGCTCCAATAGCTTTGACCAATTTTCATTGTTGATGTTATTGCTGATTTAAATTATTTATCTTGTTTAACCAGTCGACAAAATCATTCATCACCTGTACCCAATGGCATTTATCATAGCCGGGTTTTCTCGTTTACGAAATTTCTTTTTATAAAATAGGTTATTTTCACACTAATATCTGCAAGTTTGGATTTTATGACAATAGTTTGAAACGTTTGTATATTATTATATTTTGCTTATCAAATTCTCATTAATTACAGGATATTCCTTATTGTCATTCGTTCGTCCTATCACAAAAAAAGTAAACGCAAAATCCCATTTTATCATTTACCCATATCAATGAATAATTTGTTTTTATTGAAACTAAAAATTAATATTTCATTAATATTTTTTAATAATAGTTTTCCGGGTCAAATATAATACCACCGTTGGATTGTGTATTCATACTTATTATTGACTTTTTACGTATTGTATTAATTTATCACGCTGCAATAAATAATCGTTGCTGAGACGATCGTATTGATATAATTTTTCCAAATATGTGCTGATGTCATTTTGCATTTCAACATCTATTTTATCCATGTATTTATTTTGCTCTCCGCCTGTTATATCTCCGGAAAATGCCAATCTGAATACGATGCCCGAATTTTTTAATTTGAATAAAACGGGTGGAAAAGTATAGCCTGATATCAGAGCCGATTTTTCGCCGATGACGGTGAATCGGTCTTTATCCTGCCTTGCCGCTGACACCAGGGCCGAAGCTGCCGAATAAGTATACTTGTCCTGCAATATAAATATCTTACCCGCAAAATGTACGCTATTGCTATCCGGAGAAATGATGCGTTCCTGTGATACAGTCATCCGGTTATTGTCCGTTTTAACATCGCCGAAGGAGGAAATGGCGTCTTTCAACTTTGCATCATAAAACATGCCCACATAATAACGATATGTGAAAGGTTTATCTATCAATGCCGATAAGATGTCCGCCCAAACGCTGTCATCTCCGCCGCTGTTATTTCGTATGTCAATAATGATTTTTTTAACATCAGCAGTGTATGTTTTCCTTATTTCATTCATATACCATTGCTTATTCATCATCATAGGCATGTAGATATACAGCATATCATCATCCAACAACATGACTTTGGGAGAAGAAGGGGCTTGATATTTTTCTTTCTCCAAATTGTCCGCAATTACGGCTGAATTGATTATGACATCTCTATCGCCTATGGTCAATGTAAAAACAGGTTTATGCAACAAAGGCATGGCTAACATGAAAAAATCGGAATACCACCTTTTATGATTGTTGTCCCACATCAAAAAGAACATTTGATCATAATTTTCCCCGACAAATGAATGAATATCCCGGTCATCAATCCGTTTAATCTCTTCTCCGATTTTAATGGGAACACCTTGATCGGAAAAAGGTCGGGCAACATAATATTTCCCGTCAATATATACTGCCCGTATTCCACTTTTGCATTCCCGAAAAATGCTATCCGTAATTAATGTGTTGTAATAATCGGCATATAAAGTATCACGCAATGACACATTTCCGACAGAATTTAAATAACTGTTGTCAACAAACCATTTTATCGATGATTTGTTAGTGATTCCGGTATGTCCATCATTTAGAATATTCAATCCTCTTCTGACAAGGTTGGTAAAATCAAAAGTGGTAGAGATTGAAGAAATTTCCTGTTTTAATGAAGTGAATTTATTTTTGAATGAGCTGTTTGTGCGTTCTTCCATCAGTGGCAGCAAAAAATCATAATGAAGAATTACAGCTTCAAGAGAATCCATATCTTCCATCATTTCATGTTTTGACAACATGGGTTGACAATATCCTGTTGAAGATATCAGATAAAAAATTACTAATAAATATATTTTACGCATAATTAATCATTTAAAATTTTTAATTCGAATGATTGATATTTTCCAACGAAAAATACATATTTCTAAAATCCAGCAACATATAATCGTATTTTGAAATAATGTCTTGACCGAGCGTTCCGTCATATTCATACCAAATAACAGAAATCGGTTGAATAAAAGTAATCATTTCAGGCTGAATGGTTGCTGATGTGTTTATTTTTACAGGAAAATCTTTTAATTTATAACCGGAAAACTCTTTATTTCCACCCATTCCGTTCACTACTTTTGTTGTAAATTCTCCTGTTTTATCAATATATTCTTTGTTTTTAGCGTAGTAATTAACCGACAAACTACTCCAAGCGGCACCTGTATCTAAACAAAATAATAAAGAATCATTTACTTGTATAATAATTTGTTGTGTGCCGGAAAACATCATATTACTTTTGTACTTTTCCTCATTTACGGAAACTTCCAAAATGCTGTCTTTATGGATTTTTATTGAAGACAATGCTTTGATTTCAGGTAAACCAAGAGTGCCGTTCAGTACAAAACCGTGTTCGGGAAAAGTCATTTTTTCATCTTCAAATATCCCGAAAACAACATTTTTATATAAAATATCACCTAAATATAATGTGTCGGCAATGCCGATACTCATAAAATCGGCATTGGCAGTTGTACCACCGGCAATAAGAGAATCTGCTAAAATCTTTATGCCTAACCTTTTCGCAACACTTTTTGTAACAGCCGACAATGCCGCACCTGTATCGAAAACCAACGAAACTGTATCCTTCGGCGTACGCACTTGCACTTGCGGTAAGCCTTTTATACCGGGCTTTGTTTGTATTATTGTATTGTGTGGAATATTTACCTGTAAAGGTTCTACCGTTGATAATATGTCATACCTCCGGAAAATATCTTGATATAACACCGCTGTTTCTCCCAACAAATTGCCATCGTTATCCAATATTTTTTTATAACTGTCGGCAGCTTGTTTGTATTGAAACATTTTGGTATAATTGTCGGCTTGCAAACGCAAAAGTTCAGTCATTAGATATGGATTTTCTTTTGCTTCATTTGTTTTCAAAAGAAACTCGATTTCTTTGTTCGATTCTTCGCAACGGGCCATTGCATTGTATGTATTTGCTTTTATAAAAGGAACGGAAAAATTATCTGGTTCCCAATTTTCGATATCCAAATTCGATATTTGAATAAAATCGCGGCGATCATACAGTTTTTGTACGTCTTGTGCATTTATAGACAAAGACAAAAAAACAATGAGTAAAGATATTGCTTTTTTCATGATAGTTTTATGTTTAACGATATATTAAATATTCATCAATGAGTTCGTTCATGGCATCTTCCATTTCTTATGAATTATTATTGAGGTATTCAACGATTTCTCGCTTTGATATAATTCCGGCATTACAAAGGTATAGAATTTTCCAATACATAGAATTCCGTGCGTCATTAATGGTGCACCGATTTCCCCTTTCAAAATCTTCATCCGTTTATTCACTTAAAATCATTACCTTTACAGTCCTTTTTCGACGATTCGTCGAACGTTTTTAACGGATATAGCATCATGCAAATGAACAAGACAACCCTTCAAGATTTACTGAAAGAAAAAATTCTCATTCTCGACGGAGCAATGGGAACCATGATACAGCGGTTCAATTTGTCGGAAGAAGATTATCGCGGAAAAGAATTTGCGCATGTTGAGGGACAAATGAAAGGGAACAGCGATTTGCTTGTCATTACCCGTCCGGACGTGATTCGAAGCATTCACGCCGAGTATTTGGAGGCGGGCGCCGATATTATCGAAACAAATTCGCTCAATGCCAATGCTGTTTCCATGGCTGATTACGGCATGGAAAAACACGTTCGCGAATTGAATCTGGCGGCTGCCCGTTTGGCAAGAGAAGTCGCAGACGAGTATACGCGAAAAAATCCGGATAAGCCGCGTTTTGTCGCTGGTTCGATAGGGCCGACCAACAAAACGGCTTCCATTTCGGCGGATGTCGATAACCCCGCTTTTCGTTCGATTACTTTTGATGAATTGGTCGATGCTTACGATGAACAAATCGATGCACTGGTAGACGGCGGAGTGGATGCATTATTGCCGGAAACGGTTTTTGACACGTTGAATCTGAAAGCCTGTTTGTTTGCCGCCGAAAAAGTCATGAAACGCAAAAAGCGGAAAATCCCGATCATGGTTTCAGCCACTTTATCCGGAAAAAGCGGACGATTGCTTTCCGGGCAAACATTGGAAGCATTCTTGGCATCCATTCAACATGTCGATCTGTTGTCGGTCGGCTTGAATTGTTCTTTCGGCGCGTCGGACATGAAACCGTTTTTGAAAGAATTAAGCAAAAAGGCGCCGTATTACATCAGCGCTTATCCGAATGCCGGATTGCCGAATCGTTTCGGAGAATATGATGAAACTCCGGAAAAAATGGCGGAACAAATCAAAGAATATATCGAAGAAGGATTGGTCAACATTATCGGAGGCTGTTGCGGAACAACTCCCGCCCATATTGCTCAATATTCGAAATTGACGGAAAACGCAAAACCTCATATACCCGTCGAAAAACCGGATTCATTATGGTTGTCGGGATTGGAATTATTGGAAATAAAACCCGAAAATAATTTCGTGAATATCGGGGAACGGTGTAATGTGGCCGGATCCCGGAAATTTCTTCGTCTGATTAAAGATCAAAAATACGAGGAAGCACTCGAAATCGCCCGAAAACAAGTGGAAGACGGCGCCCAAATCATTGATGTGAACATGGATGAAGGGATGTTGGACGGCGAAAAGGAAATGACGTATTTCTTAAACATGATGGTTTCCGATCCGGACATTGCCCGCGTCCCGGTGATGGTCGACAGCTCGAAATGGAGTGTTATCGAAGCCGGATTGAAATGTCTGCAGGGAAAATCGATTGTCAATTCCATCAGTCTGAAAGAAGGCGAAGAAGAATTTTTACGTCGGGCGGAATTGATTAAATCATACGGAGCAGCCGCAATTGTGATGGCATTCGATGAAACCGGTCAAGCCGACGTGTTCAAACGAAAAATCGAAATTTGCGAAAGAGCATACCGGTTATTGGTCGATAAAATAAATTTCAATCCGAACGACATCATTTTCGATCCGAATGTTTTGGCGTTGGCCACGGGAATGGAAACCGACGTGACTTACGGATCGGATTTCATCCGCACGGTCGAATGGATAAAAGCGAATCTTCCGGGAGCGAAAATCAGCGGCGGAATCAGCAACTTATCCTTTTCGTTCAGAGGCAACGATTATATCCGGGAAATCATGCATTCGGCTTTTCTGTATCATGCGACAAACAAAGGAATGGACATGGGGATTGTCAATCCGGCTTCATCCGTCATTTACGAAGAAATTCCGAAAGATGTGTTGGAATTGGTGGAAGATGTCATCCTGAATCGCAGAAATGACGCGACCGAACGATTGATCGAGTTCGCACAAAGAACAAAAGAATCGACAACAGAAGAAGAACCGGGTAAAATACAGGAATGGCGGACACAATCTGTCGAAGAACGATTGGAACACGCCTTGATAAAAGGCATCGGCGATTTTATGGAAGAAGATCTGGTCGAAGCGTTGAAAAAGTATCCGAAGCCGATCGACATCATCGACAAAGTATTGATGAGCGGCATGAATAAAGTCGGCGAATTGTTCGGCGCCGGCAAAATGTTTCTCCCGCAAGTCGTAAAAACCGCACGCACGATGAAAAAGGCGGTGGCGATTCTTCAACCGGCTATCGAAGCCGAAAAAGACGCCGGCGATTTGTCAAGCAAAGGGAAAATCCTGCTGGCAACGGTAAAAGGAGATGTTCACGACATCGGAAAAAACATCGTGGGAGCGATATTAGGCTGTAACAACTACGAAGTGATCGACCTCGGAGTCATGACACCGCCGGAAGTCATTATTCAAAAAGCAGAAGAAGAAAATGTCGATTTCATCGGCTTGAGCGGATTAATCACACCGTCGTTGGAAGAAATGTGCGTCGTTGCCGAAGAAATGGAAAAAGCAAAATTTACCATTCCCTTACTGATCGGCGGAGCCACAACTTCCAAATTGCACACGTCCGTAAAAATCGCACCGAAATACAGCGGAACCGTTCTCCATCTAAACGATGCCTCCCAATGTCCGGTCGCCGCAACCCGATTGATGAATCCGGACACCAAAAACGAATACATCGAGGAAATAAAAGCGGAACAAGAACGATTACGGACTGCTCTGAAAAAAACGCCCGAATTGATTTCACCGGAAGATGCCCGAAAAAACAGGCTCGTCATCGACCGGACAAATTACAATCCGCCGGCGCCTCATGTAACGGAAATCCGGGAATACCTTCATATCCCGTTGGAAAAGGTGATTCCGTACATCAACCGGCGTTATTTTTTCACCGCGTGGAAAATGGGCGGTCATTACGACGGTATCGAACACATTGTCGACAACGAAGAGAAAAAGGCCGAATGGCTGAACAAATTTTCTGAAAAAGAACGGGAAAAAGCCGAAGAAGCCGTTCAACTGTTTAAAGACTTCAATGATTTATTATCCACATTAATAAACGAAAAAATAGAACCGGTGAAAGCCCTGATCGGATTTTTTCCGAGTTATTCGGATGGTGAAACCATTGTAATCGGCAACGAACGAATCCCCATGCTGCGGCAACAAACCAAAAAACCGGACGAAAAAGTCCCGCACTATTCATTGGCGGATTTTGTTGCACCCAAAGATTCCGGGAAAAAAGATTACCTCGGCGCTTTTGTCGTCACGGCGGGAGCGGGAATCGATCCGCTGATCAAAAAATACGAACAGGAAGGAGACGATTACCGGGCATTGTTGTTGAAATCTCTTGCCGACCGGCTGGCTGAAGCGGCAATCGAGTATCTGCACGAAGTGGTCAGAACAGATTTGTGGGGATATGCACCGGACGAAAATTTGGAGATGGAAGATAAATTCAAAGCAAATTATCAAGGGATCCGCCCGGCAGTAGGGTACCCGTCCATTCCCGACCAATCGGTGAACTTTCAAATCGATAAACTGCTCGACATGTCGAAAATCGGCGTGACACTTACCGAAAACGGCGCCATGTATCCCGGTGCAACCGTGAGCGGGTTATTTTTCGCACATCCGCAATCGTTGTATTTTTCCATCGGAAAAATCAGCGATCAGCAATTGAAAGAATATGCCGAAATGAAAGGGCAAACGGTGGAGGAAACGAGAAAGTGGCTGCAGGGAGTACTATAATTATGAACAAAACATCGGAAAAAGTTCAAGCATTTCCGGACAAAGAAATCACTGTAATGAAAATAGCAACAATCCTCCTGTGTTTCATAATATCTTTGTCGATAGCGGCCCAAAAAGACCGCCGGAAAGAATATGTGGAAGACCTGCAATTTGCCAGGAAACAATCTGGACATCCATGTTGCGACACGTTGTTTTTTCAATCGGGAAAACCTGTTTTTATCATCGCATCTGTTTCTTCACCGATTTTGGCGAATCCCGATTATTTTTATGCAAACAGAGAGAAAAAAGAGCTTGAAGCCAATTTCAAAGAAATAGATCCGATAATACAATTGTTGACACTACATTCCTCTCTCCGGTTCGATAATGATTACAACGAATTGATCGATATGAACGATTTGGAGAATGAATATGAGGCGCTGGCGTTTTGGGACGGCAAAAAAGAAAGCCATGTCGAAATTCTGAATTCAAACACCGGATATACCGAATTTGTTGCAAGCAAACTGCACATGAATCGAGTGTCAAGTTATATCAAAGAGTATAACGATTTACTCAAGCAAATCACGATTTATGACGGAGTATTTGCACCTTCCGTAGATTCGCCCGGGTTGGCGGAAAAATATTTATCGAACGCGATTCAAAATCTGTTTATCCATGATGATATTTCAAATTACGGGATAAAATACAATTTTGACAATGTCAATCAAGTCAATATATCCATGCAACTCGGCGATAAAAAAAGCAGCTTCGGAAAAATTATTTTCGATCGGAATAAAAATCCGGTATCAGTCAGCATAACCAATGAAGACGGAAGAACAAATACAGCGACCATATCCTACCTCAACAATCTCCCGGAAAAAATGGAAGCCGATCGTTTGTTTAATTTCTTTTATAGGAATGATACCATGATCGTCAAGCAAAGCGATCTTCGTTATGAATTTTACTCATTATCGGATCACGGAATTAAACGTGATGGGTATGATTTTTCGTTTTACCCCGAATATGAATATCGAGTTTACAAAACAAGTACAAGTACGGAAACAAAAAACGGATGCATATATTCCGTAACCGGTGAAGATTGCGACAAAAAGTGCTTTTCGAATACTGAAGGTCAATTTCCTCTGAGGGTCACGGAGTATTCGAACGCTGATAAATATTGGCGGAAAAGCATTGTCGAAAAAATAACTCCGGATCATTATCGCGTCACGACGATGGATATCGATGAAGAACAAGATTCAAACGACAAAAACCTCGAAGCCGATTACATCAGAGACATCTACTTGAACGAAAAAGGAAATATCTCCGTCACGACTTTTAAACGACGGGATGAAAAGGAATCCGTAACGCTGACTTATGATTATGTGTATTTCTGAGTGACATAAAAGCCATAAAAACAAATGATCCGAAAATCATGACTTTCGGATCGATCGTTTGTTTTTATGATACAGCTGTCAAAAAAATTAAGCTTCTTCTTTCTTTGTTTCAGCTTCAACCTCTTCCTTTTCTTCTTCTTTTTCGGGTTCGAAATCGGTCATTCCGGCTTCGATCAGGATGTTGTACCAGGAAATTAATTTTTTGATGTCTGAAGGATAAACTTTTTCACGATCAAAATCAGGCAAAATTTCTCCCAAAAAATTCTTCAAATCTTCGGGGTTCGCTTTCGGATCGACAGAACATTTTTGTCCGTTTTCTTTCGCTTTAATCGCATTAAAAACTTCCCGAAGCGGAGCTTCCCCTTCGTTGGTGAACATGGAAACATCGCCCAAAGAAACAACTTTATCGCTTGAATGAACAGGTAAACGCCTCCCATCCGATAAAGCTTCAGCAATTAATGTGGCCTTACTTTGCGAAATTAACTTATACAAGCCCGGTTTTCCTGAAATTGATAAGACTTTTTTTAACATACGAAATTCATTTATGATTTTTTCCGCCGACAAAAATAAGCAACCCGCAAACAAATTACAAGTAAAAAATAAAAAACCGGTGAAATAACGAGATAAACCGTATCTTTGACCTCCCGATTATACCGGTCAGGATGAAGTGAACAGCCGGCCCATCAACCGGATTTCCACTCTCAACCTTTAATAGCAGCATTTAATATCTACTATTTTAAACGCGAAGATGCAAAGGTACAAAGAATTTAAACTTCACGTCTTTCCGACTTTGTGCTTTAGCGTTTAAAATATAAACCGGTTTTTATGACATACTTATTAACTTTTAACTTTATAACTCTTAACTCTTAACTTATAACTCCGATGAAGCCGGGATTTTTTTCAGACAAATCATTTTCAGTAAAAGCCGTCCTTTGTATCGCATCGGTTGCCGCAGGATTTTGTGTCACCATGTTATTGATGATGATCGTATTACTCATTTCAGCTCCGCAAGAGGTTCTTGCCGGACGAATGCCGGAATTAAATGCCGGACAGTTGAGAATCATACAAACCGGCCAGTCTCTTTTCGCATTCATCATGCCGGCATTGCTGCTCGCGATATTTTTCAGCCGGAAACCGAAAGAATATTTATATTTAGAGCAAAAAAACAACGGAATCATTCTGTTCTTTGTCATTGCGGCAAGTATTGCTTTGATTCCGTTTATCAATTGGCTGGCTTATCTGAACCAACAACTGAAATTACCTGCATCTTTACACGGAATCGAGAAATGGATGCAGGAAAGTGAAACAAACGCCGCGGAAATCATGAAAATCATGTTGCAAATGGATTCGATTCCGAGCCTGCTGTTCAACATATTTCTGATCGGTTTTTTGGCGGCTGTGGGAGAAGAATTGTTGTTCAGAGGAATCATACAACGCCTTATCGCCGATGCAAGCAAAAACATTCATCTCGGAATTTGGATCTCCGGGATCATTTTCAGTGCCATACACCTGCAATTCTACGGTTTTTTGCCCCGCATGTTGCTGGGGGTTTATTTCGGTTATCTGCTGTGGTGGAGTAAATCGTTGTGGCTGCCTGTTCTGGCGCATTTCGCCAACAATGCGACGGCCGTGATACTCAGTTATCTGGAACAACGCGGCGTCGTTGAATCCGACATAGAAACCGTAGGGGAAAGCAATACGCTCATTGCCTTGATTTCCTTCATCATTTTCGGCATATTTCTGTTCTCAAGTTATACCTTGATCCAAAACAAGCATAAAAACCTTTAAGAGTTAAGAATTAAGAGTTAAGAGTTAAGAGTTAAGGATTAAAAATCATACTTTTTCGGCAGCCCTTAATTTCAACTCTTAACTCTTAACTCTTAACTTTTCCAAGTCTTCCGGCGTATCAATTCCGATACTTTCGATCCGGGTAACACCGACTTTGATCCGGTATCCGGCTTCCAACCAACGCAATTGTTCGAGCGATTCCGCAATTTCCAATGAAGATTGGGGCAAAGCGGTAATTTCTTTCAAAATATCCGGACGATAGGCATACAACCCGATATGTTTATAATAAACATGATGTTTGAGGCGGTCGCTTTTTTCTATTCCCCGCAAATACGGAATAACGGAACGGCTGAAATACAGGGCATACCTGTTTTTGTCGACGACCACTTTAGGCGAATTAGGATTTTCAAGCGCATCCGGGCCGTCATTTTCATTAAACGGTTTGACCAATGTGGCAATTTGAGTCGAATTATCCTCAAAACATGCTTTCAGCGTTTCGATCTGCTCCGGTTGGATAAACGGTTCATCCCCTTGAACATTTACAATGACATCATATTCCTTTCCGGTTTTCAAATAAGCCTCATAACACCGGTCAGTGCCGCTTTTATGATTTTCGGAAGTCATAACGACCCTGCCTCCGAATCCGGTTACCACATCAAAAATCCGCCGGTCATCGGTAGCCACCATCACATTATCCAACACATTTTCAATCTGCCGGAACACCCGTTCGATCATCGTCATCCCATTGATCATGGCCAACGGTTTCCCGGGAAAACGGGTCGAGGCATACCGCGCAGGTATTATTCCTATAAATTGCTTCATTTATTTATCAACTGTTACAGCTTCCACATAAATTTGTCCGGTCTCATAGCGGACAACCTTCACCTTCGTTCCGCTTTCGATAAAACCCGGATACGATACGGCATCATAAATCTCATCATCGATCATCACTTTCCCGGCCGGTCTCAAAACGGTTTTGGCAATTCCTTCACGACCGATCAATTTAGCCGGATCCAAAGAAACGGAAATATACCCTTCGGAAACATTTTGACTCGTCTCCAGAGCCAGCTTTCGAAATATCCCTTTTGATCCGATTTTTCCCGATAGATATAAAATAACGCCGGTACCCAAAACAAGCCCCGAAAAAACCTTCAGGGATGCGGTACCCGCTTCTCCGGCCGAAACACCGGAAAAATCAAAGTCTACATTATTGATCAAAGCCAAAGTCAATCCGCCCGTCACACAAATAATGCCCGTTATTCCCGTGACGCCGAATCCGGGAATGACAAAAATTTCTAAAGCGATTAACACCAGTCCGACGACAAAAATAATGATTTCCCAATATTGCGCCAATCCGTCGATATACAACGGCGTAAAATACAAAACGGTTGCAACTGCCGCCACCACGATCGGGAATCCTGTACCGGGAGATTGCAATTCGAAATATATTCCGCCGATAATCAGCATAATAAGAATCGCCTGAAAAACCGGATTGAGAAGAAACCCTTTTATTTCATCAAAAGCAGTCGGTTTATATTCATGCAACGTATATTCGGGATAATGCAAATACTTGGTTATAATTTCATCGACATTATCGGCAATCCCTTCACAATAGCCGTATTTCACCGCTTCATCGGCCGTAAATGTCAATATTTTTGTGGAATCGATAATGCCGGGCACCACGATTCTCTCATCCACCATCGCCTCGGCAATTCTCGGATCCCGACGCCATTTCACGAGGGTATCGCCATTCCGGAGGACAATCGTATCCATTCCGTGGGCTTCGGCAGTGGCGCGAATCGTGGCACGCATATACGATTGATACTTATCCGGCATTTTTTCGCCCGATTCGTTTACAACGGTTGCAGCGCCGATATTAGCCCCTTTACGCATATAAATACTGTCGCAGGCAATGGCAATCAATGCTCCGGCGGAAGCAGCATTATTATCAATGAAAACAAGAACAGGGATCGAACTGTTTAATATAGTACTGCGTATCGAATCGGCATACAAAACCGCACCTCCATACGTGTTCATGTGGAGAATGACCACATCGGCCTTTAAACCGCGAGCCTCTTTGAATCCGTTTTGAACATACAACCACGTGGTACTCCCGATTTCCTTTTTAATATCTATTTGATAAATTAAAGGCTTATGATCCGCTCCAAATATTGAAAAAGATGAAAAGTTCAATCCGATAATAATTATCGAAATAAGATGTTTTGCTTTCATATTTCCGGGTATATTTAACTGAAAAAAAATCGAATACTTTTTTTCACAAATATATGACAAACTTTTTCAAATTGTCTGATATACCATAAATAAGATAATTTTATAGTATATATTGCATAAATAAAACGGAATAATGCATATATATAGTTTTCTATCAGATAATTAAGTCATTTTAACATATTTGTGATAATTAACTTTAAGGCAGAAGAATCAAAAAAAGATCTTCTTATTTAATCAAAAAAATTCGTATCTTTGTATTACATTCAAGAGGTGATACCGATTCATACATTTAAAAGATTTTCTTATGAAAAGGAATATAGAATTTGAAAAAGACCTGTTAGGCATGCAGGATAACCTTCTGCGTTTTGCTTATACGCTGACTTCCGACAGAGAAGAAGCAAAGGATTTATTGCAAGATACCACCTTAAAAGCGTTGGATAATCAGGACAAATACATTGAAAATGTAAATTTCAAAGGATGGGTATTTACAATAATGCGCAACATTTTCATCAATAATTACCGGAAAGTTGTGCGAAACCAAACCATGATCGATCAATCCGAAGATTTGTATCATTTGAATCTTCCGCAAGATTCGGGATTCGAAACTCCCGACGGGGCGTATACCATTCAAGAAATCAACAAAGCAATCACCGGATTCACGAATGAGTATAAAATCCCGTTCTCCATGCATGTTTCAGGATACAAATACAGTGAAATCGCCGAAAGAATGAGCCTGCCCCTGGGTACGGTGAAAAGCCGGATATTCTTTGCACGCCAACAACTGCAAGCGATACTGAAAGATTATAAATAACAAAAACAGCTCACCATTATTTATTCCATATCTGAAATCAAAAAATAACGTTCCGCCGAAATAAAGGCGAAAAGTAAAAAATAAAACTTTTCGCCTTTATGATTGTCCGGAAACCGGAATATCTTTTTTGTTACAAAAACCATTCATAAATGACGTCATATATTTGATGTGATTTTATACCTTTGCATTTTGATTGAATCGATAAAAACAGTTCATTTTACAGTGTAAAACCATGGCTTTTATAGACTATTACGGCGTACTCGGAGTGAATAAGAACGCTTCGCCCGACGACATAAAAAAAGCATATCGCAAGCTGGCACGCAAATATCATCCGGATGTAAATCCGAAGGATGCGCAAGCACATAAAAAATTTCAGGAAATCAACGAAGCCAATGAAGTATTGAGTGATCCCGAAAAGCGCAAAAAATATGACGAGTACGGCGAAAACTGGAAACATGCCGATCAGTTCGAACAAGCCCGTCAACAACAACAATCATACGGAGGAAATTTCGGAGGTTTCCGGACGGATTTTCAAGGATTTTCGGACGATAATGGTGAATATTCGGATTTTTTTGAAAATCTTTTCGGATTCGGAGGCGGCGGAAAAAGCGCCGGAAAAACAAGCGGGTTCCGCGGACAGGACTACAACACCGAATTACATTTGGGGTTACGGGAGGCGATGCAGACTCATAAACAAACATTGAATGTAAACGGCAAAAACATCCGGATCACCATCCCGGCCGGTGTAACCAACGAACAAACCATAAAAATAAAAGGCCAAGGCGGACCGGGCATTAACGGCGGACCGGCGGGAGATCTTTATATCACGTTTGTCATTGCGGATGATCCTGACTTCAGACGGTTGGGAGACGACTTATATATCACCGTTCCGCTCAGTCTTTATACCGCTGTATTGGGAGGAGAACAAACCATCAATACGCTGTCGGGGCAAGTGAAAGTAAAGATTAAACCGGAAACACAAAACGGAACGAAAGTCAGATTGAAAGGAAAAGGATTTCCCGTTTACAAAAAAGAAGGGGAATTCGGCGATCTGATCGTAACATTCGACATCAAAATTCCGACGAAATTAACGGAAAAACAGAAAAAATTATTCGAAGAGTTGTCTAAATCTTAAAACCGATCCTTAATTCATATAAAACATTCATCATGAATCCCGATTTAATAATTGTAAGCGAATATTGCCTCAAAACACAAATAGAACCCTCTTTTGTTTTGTTGTTGGAAGAAGTCGGATTAATCGAAATCAATGTCATTGCCGGCGAAAAATATTTCCGTTCCGAACAATTACCCGATTTGGAACGATTTTCCCGTTTATATTACGATTTATCGGTAAACATGGAAGGCATTGATGTCATTAACCACCTGTTGAACAAAATGGAAGTGATGCGGCAGGAAATTATCGATTTAAAACATCAGCTCCGATTGTATCTGCCGGAATAAATAAGGAACTTCAAAATAATATGCTGATAACCGGTATGCCGGTAACGAACAGGAACCCTTCATCGACACACGGATATATCAGCATATCAGATCATTATTGTTTGAACCCTAATTCGTTTTAAATTTAAAACTGACTTTCGCCAATTCTTCATTGGCTTGAACGATTTTTTTCTTCAAATTCTCTTTATATACCGTTAATTTCCGGCATAATTCGGGATCACCCGTGGAAATGATTTGAACGGCTAAGATGCCGGCATTCATGGCACCGTTAATCCCCACTGTTGCCACAGGAATTCCGGGCGGCATTTGCACAATTGCCAGCAAAGCGTCTAATCCCGACAATGACGCATCAATCGGCACCCCGATTACCGGCAACGTCGTCATCGAAGCAATCACACCGGGAAGATGAGCCGCCATTCCGGCCGCCGCAATGATCACTTTTATTCCTCTTGAAGCGGCTTTTTGGGCAAATTGTTCCACTTCAGTCGGTGTTCTGTGCGCAGACAAAGCATTGATTTCGAACGGAATTTCAAATTCATCCAACAGTTTTGCGGCTTTTTCCATGACGGGAAGATCGGAAGTACTTCCCATGATAATACTGACTAAAGGATTCATTATACGTTGATAAAAGCTTTATATTCTTCCGCAGACAATAAATCTACAATCTCTCCGGCATCCGTCAATTTGACCTTAATGATCCATCCTCTGCCGTAAGGATCTTCATTCACCGATTCAGGCTCATCTTCCAAATCGGCATTTACTTCCAATACCTTCCCCGATACAGGCATAAACAAGTCGGATACGGTTTTGACAGCCTCAACAGTACCGAATACTTTATCTTTGGCGATGGTTTCACCAACAGTCGTTATATCCACGAAAACGATCTCGCCCAATTCATTTTGAGCAAAATCCGTAATGCCCACATAAGCATTATCTCCTTCTACACGAATCCATTCATGTTCCTTTGTATACTTCAATTCTGACGGAAACTGCATGTTTTTATTCTTTTAATTGATTAATAAATATATTCAGCACGTAAAATTACACATAAATCGGATAAGTATGCCGCAAAAACCGAAAGTCATGGCAAACTATCTTGATCCGGTAGTGTCGTGGGTTGACTGATTTAAGATATAAACACAATGATAACAAGCGTTTTATGATAATCTGTCAGCTGATTTATGACGCTACCGGATCAGAGATTTCGACGTTCCTTTTTTTGATTTATTCAGGGAAAAACTACATACGAAATACACCGGCAACGCGGAAAGTCACGGCAATTTGTGCGTAAACAAATCTTACTGTATGTTCCGGGTATGGTTTTTTATTCGCATTATTTTCCGGTTTCGTTCTCATTGATTACCTTTGCGAATATTCTTTTTCAAGGTCTATATTATTCCATGTATTATAAAATATGAGAACGTTAGAAAAATTAATGGCCTCTAAGCTGCTTAAAATCAAAGCTGTAAAACTTCAACCCAATAATCCGTTTACTTGGGCTTCGGGTTGGAAGTCTCCCATATATTGCGACAATCGAAAAACGTTGTCTTATCCGTCGCTGAGAAATTTCATCAAACTGGAATTGTCTCGTTTGATCAGGGAAAAATATCAGGATGCAGAGGTTATTGCGGGAGTTGCCACAGGAGCCATTGCTCAGGGAGCCATGGTTGCCGAAGAATTAGGGTTGCCTTTTGTGTATGTTCGTTCTTCTCCCAAAGACCACGGATTGGAAAATTTGTTGGAAGGTGATTTATTGCCGGGCCAAAAAGTTGTCGTGATCGAAGATTTGATTTCCACCGGCGGAAGCAGTTTAAAAGCGGTGGAGGCCATTCGCAATAACGGAGGAGATGTTGTCGGGATGTTGGCTATTTTCACCTACAGCATTCCTGCCGCCGAAAAAGCGTTTAAAACGGCGAAAGTGACTTTGACGACTTTATGCAGGTATGAAGATGTGTTGGAAGAATCGCTTGCCACCAAATATATTACCGAAAGTGATCTTCAAACGTTGAATGAATGGCGGAAAAGTCCGTCTACTTGGGCACAGATTTAATTATACATAAAATGACAAATTTTGAAAGTCAACCGACGTTGATTCACAGAAATCCGGAAGAAGTTTATAATCTTTTTTCGGATTTAACCAATTTAAAGCATTTGCTTCACAAACTTCCCGCCGATAAAATACAGGATTTGGAATATACCGCCGACACGTGTTCGTTTTCGATTTCTCCCGTGGGAAAAGTCGAATTTCGGGTGACGGAACGCATTCCTTTCGAGCGGATTCGTTTTGCGGCCGAAAATGCTCCTGTCGACATTGATTTTCGGATTGATTTGCTGAAACAACAGGAAAACGAAACCGTTTGCCAAATTGTTGCCGAAGCTGATTTGAATCCTTTCATCAAAGCGATGGTTGCAAAACCGGTACAAGAAGTCGTCGACAAAATTGCCGAATCATTACCCCTTATGTTTAAATAAATAAGGATGATGAAGAAGCTCTGGGATAAAAACAGTGCAATCAATCAAGAGGTGGAACGTTTTACGATCGGGAAAGATCGGGAAATGGATCTGTACTTGGCTGAGTATGACGTGATCGGATCGATGGCGCATGCCGTGATGCTGGAAAGTATCGGATTGCTGACAAAAGATGAGCTGTCTTCTTTGTTGCCCGAACTGCGAAATATTTACCGGTCGATCGAATCGGGAGAATTTTTGATCGAGGAACATGTCGAAGATGTACATTCTCAGGTGGAATTGATGCTTACCCGTAAATTGGGTGATACCGGCAAGAAAATACACAGCGGACGCTCCCGCAATGATCAGGTTTTACTGGATTTGAAATTGTTTACCCGGGAAAAAATCAAAGAAATTGTTTGGTGTGTATCCGATTTATTTGAGGTATTGATTGCCCAGAGCGACCGATGTAAAGACGTTTTGATGCCCGGATACACTCATTTGCAAGTGGCGATGCCTTCTTCGTTCGGATTGTGGTTCGGCGCGTATGCCGAAAGTTTGGCCGATGATATGCAATTGATGCTCGCTGCATACAAGATTTGTAATCGGAATCCGTTGGGTTCGGCTGCCGGATATGGCTCCTCTTTTCCGTTGAATCGGCAAATGACAACCGAATTACTGGGTTTCGACAACATGAACTACAACGTGGTATATGCTCAGATGGGACGCGGAAAAATGGAGCGTTCCGTTGCTTTTGCGTTGGCTTCGGTTGCCGGAACGATTTCGAAATTGGCCTTCGATGCCTGTTTGTTCAACAGCGGGAATTTCGCTTTTCTTAAAATTCCCGATGAATTTACAACCGGATCCAGCATCATGCCGCATAAGAAGAATCCGGATGTGTTTGAATTGATCCGGGCCAAATGCAACAAGATCCAATCGTTGCCGCAACAAATTTTGATGATTGTCAATAATCTGCCTTCCGGATATTTCCGGGACTTGCAAATCATCAAGGAACTCTTTTTGCCGGTTTTCGATGAACTGAAAGATTGTTTGACCATGACGACCTGCATGATGAAAGAGATTTCGGTGAACGAACATATTTTGGATGACGATAAATATCTTGTTGTTTTCAGTGTGGAAGAAGCAAACCGCCTGACATTGGAAGGTATGCCTTTCAGGGATGCGTATAAAAAGGTGGGATTGGATATCGAGTCCGGTTCTTTCCATCCCGAAAAAAAGGTTTCTCATACGCATGAAGGCAGTATCGGCAACCTGCAAAATGACCGGATTCAATTGTTGATGCAGGATATAATCTCCGATTTCCGGTTTGAAAAAGCGGAGACGGCGATGAATAACTTGCTGGCGATGTAAGAGGTTGATCATGCTATATTCCGGGAACATCGAATACATTCATGAAAATTTTTGAAAATCATTCTTTATTCCGGTATAATACTTTCGGAATTGATGTAAAAACAAAATTGCTTATCGAATATTCCGATTTGAATGAATTGAGCCGGATTCTTTCGTCCGGAAATTTGATCAAGAATCCGCTTTTTCATATCGGCGGAGGAAGCAACTTGTTATTTACGAAAGATTTTGACGGAACGATTTTACATTCCGCTGTCAAATATATCGTCATTGAAAATGAAACCGATGAATATGTTGATTTGAAGGTCGGTTCAGGTGTTGTTTGGGATGATTTGGTCCTTTTTTGTGTGGAAAATGATTTTCGCGGAATCGAAAATTTATCGCTGATTCCCGGAGAAGTCGGCGCAAGCGCGGTTCAAAACATCGGGGCTTACGGAGTGGAAGTCAAGGATTTTATCCGGATGGTGGATGTCGTGGAGATCGCATCCGGACAAGAAAAAACGGTTGAAAACAAAACTTGCCGCTATGCTTATCGAAGCAGTGTTTTCAAACGGGAACTGAAAAATAGAGTCATTATTACGAATGTATATTTCCGGTTATATAAACAAATACCGTTTAACATAAGTTACGGAACAATAGAAGCGGAGACCTTGAAGTTCGGGGAAATTAATATTGCGAATGTGCGAAAAGCGGTCGTTGCGGTGCGGGAAAGTAAGCTTCCCGATCCGGATGTCGCGGGAAATGCCGGCAGTTTTTTTATGAATCCGATTATTTCCGGAGAATTGTGTCGCGATTTGTTGAAGGTTTATCCGTCGATGCCTTTTTATGCGCAACCGTCCGGACGGGTGAAAGTTCCCGCCGGCTGGTTGATCGAGCAATGCGGCTGGAAAGGGAAACAAGTCGGAAATGTTATGGTACACCATAAACAGGCATTGGTGATCGTAAATAAAGGAGGAGCGACAGGACTTGAGGTGTTGCATTTGTCTCGAATGATTCAACGTTCGGTGAAAGAGAGGTTCGGAATAGATCTTGATCCGGAAGTGAATGTCATGTGAACCGTGAATCGTGTACGGTGTGGGTTTATTTTATGAAAATACGTTTTTTAGGAACGGGAACATCGACAGGTGTTCCTGAAATAGGTTGTAAATGCGAAGTTTGTTCTTCTTCCGATTTTCGGGATAAGCGCCTTCGCTCATCTGTTTTGTTGCGGACGGAGGGGAAAAATATTTTACTGGATTGCGGTCCCGATTTTCGTCAACAGGTATTAACCGCCGGGACGGATACCTTGGACGCTTTGCTGCTCACGCACGAACATTACGATCACGTCGGCGGAATCGATGATTTGCGCCCTTTTTGTAAATGCAACAAACTTCCGGTTTATGCGGAAACTTCCACCGTGCAAAAACTCAGGGAACGAATGCCGTATTGCTTTGTCGATGTTTCTTATCCCGGCGTGCCGCAACTTGAATTGGTCGGAATAGAGAACAAACCTTTTGCTGCCGCCGGGATATTATTTGTCCCGATTCGGCTGATGCATTACAAATTGCCTGTTTTCGGTTACCGGACGGGAAATTTTGCCTATCTGACCGATTTTAAAATCATTCCCGAAGGAGAATACGATAAATTGCAGAACTTGGATGTACTGATAATAGATGCCTTGCGGAAAAAGGAGCATATTTCTCATGAAAATATCAATCAGGCACTTGCCCAAATAGAACGGATCCGCCCGAAACGGGCTTATTTCATCCACATGAGCCACCATTTCGGCTTGCACCGGGAAATGGAACATCTTTTGCCCGACAATGTTTTTTTGCCCTACGACGGTCTGGAAATCGAATGCTGAATAAATTGTGCCTTTGCTTTTTCGGTTCGTGCCGATTCCGATAAAGTAAAAAACCGAATATTTCGCTGATTGATCGTTCAATATCTGTCAAAAAAAATCTTTATGTCTTTATTCGGTATTGTTAATTTTAAATGATTATCGGATGTTGCACCTATCTATCCCCCAAGTGGGATGTAAAAATGTACTATTCGTTTTTTTGAAAAATCCGTTCTAAAAAATGTTGTTTT
>WRGA01000109.1 GCA_009787405.1 Candidatus Azobacteroides sp. | reverse complement strand
CGATGGTACTGCGCAGGCGGGAGAGTAGGTTGCCGCCGTTTTTACGGGAAGGCCCGTCAGGTTTGTCTGACGGGCCTTTTTTGTTTATGTCACGGGAAACACCGTGTACCGTCCGCCGTGTTTTGTATACTCCTTTTTGCGATTTTCTAATTTGCTAATAATCAATTAAATTTTGCGACATCAATTTGGGTGATTCGACATGAAATAACGCCATAGGTGTGAAACATGGATAACCTCGTACAAGCGTAGCGCAGTGCGAGGTGAGGAAGTCCCCGCGAATACAGAACTCCGAACGGAGTTCAATGTAATGCATTGATATACATAGCTATACGTTGAATTGCTACGTAGTTCTAAGGAATGAGAGGTATATTGATAACCCCAAGCTGCACTACGTTTGCATGGGGTTATCAATGTTAAAGTCCATACGGACTTTTTTAGGGTGGCGCATTGTCAAAGTCAGGAAAGTATCACGGAAGTTACACGGTTATTTTCAATTGTATAAATCAAAATCAGATTTGCACGTTTTTTGTGCCTGCAAATTTTATTGTTCAGAACACTTTCCGCCGGATATAAAACAAATTACGGTATTATTAATCTTATATCGGCTTAAAATAAAACCTTTATTCCCTAAAAGTCTTCTTAGTAGCCGATATAATGTTAATTAATCTCATCCTTATTTCCTTATTTTAAATACAATAAATGTCGATAAAATTCTCTGAAATAAGCAAATAAGGGCAGAGATTAGATGCATTTCCGGGCTACTAAGGGAATTACATAAATAGGGGTTGCCTATTATCTATTTAACAATGCTTAAATTACAACTATCGCAGAAGGAACATTATTAGTTATTTGCATCGTTTTATTGCTTCGCATACAGTGGTTGATTCGAATGCAAAATTATGCAATCGTCCATTATGTCGGAATTGATATGTAAATTACAAATTACGCAATCCATCGTAATTCGCAATTCAATTCGTAATTTTGATAATATTTATTTATCATCGTAATGCCCGTAGGCGGATATGGCTATAATAATCAACTCATCTTCGACGATTTCATAAATCAAGCGATGTTTGGCGTCAATGTGTCGAGACCAAATCTCTTCGGAAAAGTATCTGAGTTGCTCGGGTTTGCCCATGCCTGTACGTGGATGTTCCCTTATCTCGGCAATGAGAGTTTCTATTTTTTTGACCAAAATCTTATTGCCCGCCTTTTTGTGCATTTCGATATGTTTGATAAAGCGCCTGTGAAACTACACATGATAGGTCATACGGTAAAAAGCGCTCTTATTTCATCATCGGAAAGTTCTTTGAGGTCGGCCTTATTTGTCCTAAGCTCATGAACGGCACGGTTCAGTTCTTCCATATTACGGGCATCATCGAACCAAATGTCTCCGCTCGGACTTGGATTCAAATGAATCTCGGTGCTTGGAGTAAGTTCGATAATACCTTTTTTGCTCTTTAAGGCAATTCTTTCGGTAAAAGCCATTTGAAGGTATTTACTGATATTGTTTCTGAATTCTGTAACTGTAAGCAGTATCATAGCGGCGTGATTTATGTCATAATTATGTACAAAAATAGTGCATATTTTTCGTTTGACAGAACGTATAACCTAATCAAAACGTGTTACACGCTTTTTTTATGCAAAACCGTCCGAAATGAACGAACAATCAAAACGACCCAAGAATCGTCCATGGTTTGAACCGCGATTTTAGCTGGATTTTCAAGGTTTCCAAGATTTAATTCCGGCTATCTTGTAAATCTTATGGTAATCATGGTTCTCATCTTCGCCGCAACAAAATTGCCACGCGCAGGTTACAGGCTTTCAGAAGACGGTCAGGATATGACGCCACATAACATCGGCAGTTCAATCCTGCCGGTTCGTGGCGTGTATATTGTTTAAATCCGATAATGAAACGGTAAAAGCGGCGTATTGACGCAAGAAAATAACCGGACGAAAATTGTTGAGCAAAAAAGTTGTCCGGGAATATCGGGGCAACCTCACGGATATATTAAAATTCGGGCTATCCGCTGTGATACGGGGCTGTCCGCATTCCCGGATTTACCGTCCGTCCCGTTTTTTATTATTTAACTTTGTTATGTCGACAATAATCCCTTATTTTGTTGCGCTTTACAATAATAAATCTATTAATAAAAAACATTATGAAAAAGTTGACATTCTTACTTGCATGTATTGTGTGTGTTGCAACAGCCGATGCTCAGTTTAAAATCAATCAAAAGGCAATCGATGCGGCGTCAAAAGCTGTGAAAGCCGTGACTGTAAGTGACAGCGAAATATTGGCTTACACCAAGGAATATATTGATTGGATGGATGCAAATAATCCGGTTTGTACCAATGACAAATATTCCAAGAGATTGGATAAATTGGTATCCGGGTTGACGAATTATGATGGATTGACCTTGAATTTCAAGGTGTATAACGTGGTTGATGTGAATGCTTTTGCATGTGCGGACGGAAGTGTGCGCGTATTAGCCGGCTTAATGGATATTATGACGGATGAAGAGCTGCTGGGCGTCATCGGACATGAAATCGGCCATGTGAAAAACAATGATGTGAAGGATGCCTTCAAAACATCGTTGTTGACATCGGCATTGAAAGACGGTGTTTCATCACAAAGCGGCACTGTTGCCCAGTTGACGAATTCTCAATTCGGTGCTTTGGCCGAATCATTGTCAAATGCCAAGTTTTCTCAAAAACAAGAAAGTGCAGCCGATGATTACGGATATGAATTTTTAAAAGGATGCGGGAGAAACCCGTGGGCCATGGCATTGTCATTCGAAAAATTAAATGCGTTGGAATCCGGAGCTTCGGCAAGTACCATGGATAAACTGTTGTCATCGCACCCCGATACGGCAAAACGTGCAAAAAAAATGGCGGATAAGGCTACAAAAGACGGATTTGCAAGACCGGCAAATACCCCTTATGTAGAACCGGTAGAGGCAACTCCGGCAAAATCAAGCAATAAGAAGAAATAAGTACATGGCAGCTAATTTTTTTATTATTTCAAACGCGAAGATGCAAAGACACAAAGTCACAAAGAGTTTAAAATTCGTGTCTTTTCGTCGGGGGTTTAAATTATAAACTTTTTTGCATAATATAGACAACATAAAAAATCCTCTCTTTTATTCGGAAAAGAGAGGATTTTCTTTTGAGAGAATGAACCGGATTCAATTGTTTCCGGCTATTTCAATTATTTTTTCGGCAATTCTTTCCGCTGAATGATGCTGTGCCAAACCGGTTATATTTTTACTTAATGATTGCAATAGTTTTTGATCTTGCACAGATTGCAATATCGTGTCAAAAAGCGTATTGACGGCTTCATGATCTTTTACCAAAATCGCTGCATTTTTATTGACCAATGCCAAGGCATTTTGAGTTTGATGATCTTCCGCCACGTTGGGAGACGGCACCAAAATAACCGGTTTTTCCAATAAACAAAATTCGGAAATGGAACCCGCACCGGCTCTCGATACGATTAAATCGGCTACGGAATAAGCCAGATCCATACGGGTAATAAAAGCTGTCAGATGCAACGGTAACCCCGGATGTTTATCAATCTCGGCTTTTGCATTTTCATAATAATATTTTCCTGTTTGCCAGATGAATTGAATCGGCGAATTTTTCATTTTTTCTATGCCGGCCGACATGCTTTGATTGATCGTTCGTGCGCCCAAACTTCCTCCTACCACCAACACGGTTTTTTTGTCCGGATCCAAATGAAAGTACTCGTATCCTTTTTGCCGGTTTTCGGGAGTTATTTGCAAATCACGGCGAACAGGATTTCCCGTAAGCATGATTTTTTCCTTCGGAAAAAAACGTTCCATATTTTCGTATGCGACACAGATCGCCGCAGCCTTTCGCGCCAATAATTTATTGGTTACTCCGGCATACGAATTTTGTTCTTGAATCAGGATCGGAATCCCTGCTTTTGAGGCTTCTTTTAAGGTCGGACCGCTGGCGTAACCGCCTACACCCACCGCAATGTCGGGATTAAAATCTTTGATGATTTTTCGGGCTTTTCGCATACTTTTCCATAAATCGAAAAGAACCGAAATATTTTTAAAGATATTTTTTCGGTCAAACCCTCTGACCGGAAGCCCGATGATCGGATATCCAGCCGCGGGAATCCGTTCCATTTCCATTCTGCCTTCGGCGCCGACAAACAAAATTTCCGTTTGAGGCTCTATTTCTTTCACGGCATTGGCAATGGATATGGCGGGAAAAATATGACCTCCTGTTCCTCCTCCGCTGATGATGACCTTCAGTTTCTTCATATTGATTTGTTTTTTTTAATACCAATTCATATTGCTGTACGGAGAGCTTCGCTGTTCATATTTCAAATCCTGAAGCAGGGACGATTTGACGCTGATGGTAAAATTGTAACTTCTGGACGGCCCGACCGGAACAAAACTCGCTGACATGCTCCAACAATGTAAATCCCGGGAAATGGCACACGTGGTATATCCAAATTCTTTGGCATCAAAATTATAGTTGGAAGAAAAATTGAAGCGCCAATTTTTGGAGAATTGCACATTTCCGCTGAAGCTCAGACTTTGTACCCACTTCAGATCATAATTCTGCTTTTGGTAATTATAACTTCCCCTCCCCAAGCTGATATTATAATTCAAATTGAAATTCCAAGGAATATCCCATTTGGCATAACCGTCCGAATTCAAAGCTTTACTGCTCGTATCTTCCATGGGGGACGTGGAAGGAGGGGTATCCGGATTTAATGGATCCGGATTTAACGGATCATAATTCTGATTTTCGGATTTTTCTTGTTTGTTGTCTTTTTTCTTCTTAAACGTATTATTGTTCCACGAAAGAGCCGGAATAGAAAATGTCATGGAGGTCAGGCTGCCGGGCGTATGATTCCTTTGCCAATGCGTGGTATTGATCCGGACAGGCGGCAATTGTTTTCCGTTCACAACATCACCCACCGTAACATAAGGATCCAACGTCGCGGATACGTTCAGATTATAGCTTTTGGAGATTTTAACAGCCAGACTCAAAGAGATATAGTTCCAATTCAAAGAGTCGAGTGCCAGATTATATCCCGATGAAACAGACAATTTGTCGAAGATGCTTATTTTTTTTACACCGGTTGAATCTTTATCTGATTTTACTTTCATTTCTAAAGTATTGTCTATGGTAAAACTGATATTGCCCGTTCTTCCTCTTCCGGGAACTCCGTATAAATAACCGTCATAATAAGAATAATCTCTGGTGACGTTTTTATTGGTCAGTGTGTCGAGATAAGTGTAAGAACCGTAATAACCGTAGCGTGAAGATCCGAAATCGGGTGCCATGCTGTAGCTTATACTCGGTTTAAACGTATGACGAATCATTTCCACTTTTTTTCCGAAAATAGACGGAAGAGGTTTGTAGAAACCGTATAAAATTGTTCCGGCGCTGATCGAAAAACTATAATTGTATACCCGGTTAAATCCGTAAATGGTGTCTCTGACGATTTTACCGGTAACATTGTCTACCTGTTGTCCGGTTTTGGATCCGTACCATCGTTCTTCATAATTGAGAGACGGCGTGACATTGATATTGTTGAATAAAATAAAAGAAGCCTGAACCGGTATTTTATGGTCGATTCCGTTTCTCCAATCTTTGATCAGGTTGGATTTGAATAACAAATTTTCTTTGGTTTGAATGCTGTTTTCCATCATACCCTGATAAGAAAAAGATATTTTTTCATACCATCGTTCGCTTCCGATGGCATTTTTTCTTTTAAACGGATAAAGCGTTGTCGTACTCAAGCTCAAAGTCGGTAAAGAAAGATTGACGGTTGAGTCTTGGGATCTTTGAGTTACGCGGGCCGAAGTATTTAAAGTCAACTGATTGTCAAACATCCGGATGCCGTAAGTGATGCCCGATGTTTTGGTGTTGGTGGTGTACGAAGAAGCGTTGTACATTTGATTCAATTCATTCCGGTTAT
The DNA here is from genome assembly GCA_009787405.1 of Candidatus Azobacteroides sp. Taxonomy (GTDB): domain Bacteria; phylum Bacteroidota; class Bacteroidia; order Bacteroidales; family WRGA01; genus WRGA01. The sequence continues at coordinate 38,210 of WRGA01000109.1, read as the reverse complement.
AGCCCGAAGTCGAAAAATTGACGTCTGCCGACAGCGAACGGTTCGGATTGGCCTTGGGATCTTGTGAATGTTGCCACACGAGGCTGTAGTTCGATTGTTCCTGATAATCCCCGGCTAATTTATCTCCGTAAATGGTTTTGATGTAATTGGTGCTGAACGATCCGCGGAATTTATACCTTTTCACGTAATTCGAAAAGGCTTTCAAACCCCAAGAACCTTTGGTATAAATGTCGCCGGTCAGCGCCAGATCGAGATTGTCGTTAATGGCAAAATAATATCCGCCGTCTCTCAAATAAAACCCTTTTACCGATTCTTCCCCGTATTTGGGCATGATGACTCCCGATGAATATTTGTCGGTGAACGGGAAAAAAGCGAACGGAAACGCCAACGGCAATGGAACGTCTTCTACGACCACGTAAGCCGGGCCGGTGACGACATTTTTTTTGGGACGTACCTTTGCTTTGGTCAAGTCGATATAAAAGTGCGGATGGTCATGAAGATCGCAAGTCGTGTATTTTCCGTCGGACATGAAAAAAGATCCGTCGGGCATTTTTTTGGTTTTTCCGGAGGTGATGTACCCGTCTCCCTGTTGAGTAACGACATTGGTGATATAACCTTTTCCGGTGTTGAAATTATAGGTAATGCTTTCGGAGTTGTACGTATCGTCTTTATCTTTGAATATCGGGTATCCGATTTTTTTCCCTGCGGTATCTATTCTTCCGGTCGCATAAACCACGCTGCTGTCGAGATTCATGCGGATGTAATCGGCATCGAGACCGATTTGATCGTAAGTGACTTTTCCTTCTCCGAACAAATACCCGACTCCGGTTCCGGTAAAAATGATCGAATCTTTGGACTGATAATTGACCACGGTAGTCAGCTTCGATTTTTTCTCTTTCGGGGCGGTGTCGGTTATCGAATCCCGAGGAATGGAGTCGGACGCAATCGAATCGATATTTACGGCTGGGGGAAAGCCTGTGTCGGAAATTCTGTTGTCGCCCTTTGACGGATCTTTCGACGATTTGTTTTGCGAAAGAGCGGTAATGGAAACAATCAGACAAATCAGCAGACTGAAAAATATTATGTGCTTTTTTGTGAGGTGCAGCATTCGATTATTCGACAAATTTAAAACAAATGTCGGGCTTGAATTTATACTTATATGAAAGAACGATCAATCTTTTGCCTTCATTTGTTTTGACGCACAAAACTATAACATTTTGCCGGAAAAAATGACATTCACCGCCTTATTTATTAAAGATGTGGAAAAAACGATTTATATTTTAAACGCCCGGAGTCACAAAAACGGAAAGAGGTGAAGTTTAGAGTCTTTGTGACTTGGCATCTTCGTGTTTAAAATGTTATGAATTAAATTCTGCCCGCTACCACCGCGCGTGCCGTTCGGTATATGGCGGGTTTCCGTTCCGGCGAATTGTAATTCGCCGGAACGGAACCTTTTGAGTTCAACCTCAACGGCAAATGCCGGAATTATTTATTCATTATAAACTCAATTGCAATCTGTTTTTCTCATCTTCATTACTATTTTGGTGTTGTTGTACATTGACTTTTTTGCTGCCGAAATTATAGGAAACGGATAACCTTAAAAAGAAGGGGTCATCATATACTGTAGAATACTGCAAATTTCCGTTCGATTCACCACGCCATTTAAGTGAATGTCCATTCGAAAGGTTGTTCCCGGTAAGTGTAACCGATAATGTTTTATCGAGGAACGTCATTTTAACAAACGCATTCAGATTCGTTTGCGTGTACATATGAATTAGCTGCATTGCATTATTTCCCGGAATAACGGTAAGGTCAAAACCGGCGGACAAGGTTTGATTTTTGTTGAAATAAAAGGTATTGGTTGTTTGAAAATAGGTCAGATAACCTTTTGATGACTTGGGCGTAAGCGGATAAATATTTGAATCGAAATGTTGGTAAAACAAGCTGCCGCTGTTTTGACCGGTCCACCAACTTAATTTATTGAACATGTAAACTACAGTCGTTCCCACAGTGTAATCATCAAGATAATTCAAGCGCGTGGTATGTTGGGTATATCCGTCCGCATCAATTATATTAACTCCTCCGCCAAAACTGTTTTTTTCTTTTGAATAACTGAGTTCCACTTGAAATTGATCGTTGTAAGTATATCCCGACGATAAATTATGGGTATAAAAAGGACGCAATTCGGGATTTCCCGCATAATAAAAGTATGGACTTGTATAAAAGCGGAAAGGATTCAGCTGATCAAAGTTCGGGCGATTAATTCTTCGTCCGTATTCAGCATAAAAACCGCTTTTTTCATTATATTGATAAGTCAAATGCGCAGTAGGAAAAAATTCAAGATACGATTTTTTGAAAACGGTATCCATTGTTACCGAATGTCCTTTAAATTGAGTATTTTCGGCACGTAACCCTACTTGTACCGTCCATTTACCCGATTGTGCATTCCCGGAAGCATACACGGCTTGTATATTTTCATCGTAAAGGAATTTGTTTGTTTGATTAAGATCGTTTACCGGCACTCCGGAACCAAGATCATATACCTGTATATCGTTGTTGGTATGCGTAAACGAAAGTTTTGTGCCATAGTTTAAACTGATTTTTTTAACCGGATGTTCAACATCTATCTGAACCGCATAGTTCGTTATCTTTCGGTCGAGAATATTATTTTCACTTGCAAAACCGTTCGGTACTTGAGGATCGCCGGAGCCTTCGGTGTTCGATTTATAGATTGCGTTAGAATTGGAATTGTAGGATAATACATCAAAGTCGAAATTTATTTTCCGACCCGACGAATCTAATAGAACAACGGAATGGATATTGCCTGAATGCGTGTCTTCATTCCATTTTCCGTTTGTTTTGGTATTGATGCCTCCGGCATCCCCGTTATCGGCTCGGTCGAACAGACCCGCAATATTATTGATGTTTCTTTTTCCGTTGTACAAGCTGCCGATATATTGAGCTCCCAAGCTCCAATGATTGTTTATATTCAGGTCAAAACCGGTTCTGGCATCGAAAAGCTTTGTACGGTTAATAAAATCGTCTTTAATTTCCCATTTTAAGTCCGGATAAAAAATAGAGTCGTCATGTTTCAGTTCCGACTTTCCGTCACCATACGATACATCCGCATAAAAAGAGAGCGCTTTTTTATTGTAGTTAAAACTTCCTCCGAGCATACCGCGTGCGTATTCGGCTTGTCTGTAATTGCCGTACACAGAACCGTTCCATGTATCAACGGGCGTTTTTTTCATCACAATATTAATCAGTCCGCCATTGCCTTCCGCTTCATATTTGGCCGGCGGCGTGGTGATCACTTCTATATTTTGAATATCGTCGGCTTTCAGCGATTTCAAAAAATTGACCAGTTCGTCGCCCGAAAGTTTTACGGGCCGGTCATTAATCATCACACTTACGGCGCTTTTCCCCGCGATGGATATGGTATTGTTACTTACAAGGACACCCGGAGTAATCCGGAGAACTTCCATGGCATCGCCGCCGTCGGTACTTGATAAATCGGCTGCATTAAAAATCGTTCGGTCTGTTTTACGTTCCATGAGTTTTTTCTTCCCCACGACAGTTACTTCTTGCAATAGTTTAGACTCCCGTACCATTATATTCCCCAAATCAATATCACCGGCAATTTCCAAATCTTTCGTATAAAGTGTGTCGCCTAACAATCTGATTAACAATGAATAGTTCCCTTGGGCGGCATTACATACAAATCGTCCGCTGTCACCGGTTAATTGATACTGAATGATTGCGTTTTTTTGCAAAAGTAATATTTCCGCAAATTCAACCGGATGGCTGTTTTCTTCCACTACTTTCCCCGATAACTGAAATTTTTGCGCATGACTTGCGGTTACTGAATACAAAAGAATAAATATTAAAATAATTTTTTTCATGACTATATTCTTTTTAAACTTTCAACTAAGTTACCATTCCCGTGTATGTTATGCGGAGCATTCCCGTTTTTCCTAACAATTCTTCCATCAAATGAAATTGAATTTCCATCAGATTTGAAATCTGTTCTTGCGTTTGATGGATCTGTTCTATAACTGATTTGGAGGATGGAGCGATGTTTGCCGGAACATTATTCATAAAGCTGTTGTATTCACCGGTTATTTCATTGTTCAACACGGAAATATCCTTATTATCATCAAGCAGGTCATGAATATTAATTTTATAATATTTCGATAATTTAAGCAGATGTTCTGCCGAAGGTTTGCACTTGTCTGCTTTCCATTTATTATACGCATTTTGCGAAACACCAAAAATATCAGCAATTGCTGTTTGAGAAAATCGGTATCGTTGTCGTAAATGTATTAATTTTGATCCTAAAGATGTCATATGGTAATGTATTTTAAAGTAATAATTTTAAATAATCTGTTAGTGAATAATCCCATCCGGTTGTCTGTTATCCGGTATTTTCGTAAATTTTCTTGCGAATCAACTTGTATAACTCATCTGATTTTGCCGTATTAAAATTTCTCATAATTTTATGTTCTTATTTTGTTATTGTTTTTACGTTAATAATGCGAATCGCGGGTTGAGATTAGGGCTTTCTGTCCCGTCAGGGACAAAATGTCGGTAGAAATATTAAGAAAACCCGCTGTTTTGTGCCGTCAGGTACAAAATGTGATTTACTTTTGTTTTTTCCTCTTTATATTGCGTACCTGACGGCACGCCGGTTGGTGCCGGCAACATTTTTCTACCAATATTCAGTGCCTGACGGCACATTTCAACACGTAATTTGTACAAAATATTGAATTTCAACCCGTGATTCGCTTTAATATTGTGTTTGTAACGGAACTCTCCCTTAAAGCAGGATCGCTGTTTATTAATAAATAACGGGATGCGTTACCGCACATCTCCGCTTCCGATCCGTCGGGATTAAACATTCTCATTCTGAAATCGCATCCGTCGGAAGGTAAAATCAACACCAATCCGTCAGAGCCGATTCCTTTATGCCGGTCGCTGATGAAACGAACCGGTTCTTCCGGTTTTTCGACCTTTTCCGTAAAACAGTTTACATACACATAATCATTGCCTGTGCCATGCATTTTGACGAATTTCATACACTGTCTTTTTGATGTTAAAACAAATGATTTTGTTGCATTTTGCTTCTTTGACTCTGCAAAGATATACATTTTGTTGTAAAACAAACAAATAATATGACACTTTGTTTTAAAAATTTTCGCATCCGTTACATTATAACAGCAAAAAGGTGATTTTCATGACATCATGTAAAATTACCCGGCACGTGCCAAGCGCTGTTACATAACATCCGGACAACAATAAAATAAAATGGTATTTTTATTTTCCGGTCCTGCCGAATTACAAATTCGGTAGGACGAGAGTCGGGACGTTCGAGGATATATGTAAATTACAGCTGCTTGGTAACAATATTGAAATGAGACTATCAGTTTTTGTAGGATACGTTATTCCGATGATTCATAGGTACTTGCGTAGAGACGGGAACTCAAGCATCTTGCAAAAGTTGAATTATACAAAATAAGTTGTCGATTCTAAAACTTTTTGTCGTACAACTCAGAAAGAATGAGGATTATCTTTGCATAACAAAAATTACGAATTCTTTTGCAGTGCGCAATGCAAATTAAGTAATTTTTGTATAATACAATAATTTATTAACAAATAAAAAACATTAAAAATGAAAGCTGAAATTCAAAAAACAAAAAATTTTAACATTGCATCATTCGAAACTGTAGATTCAAAAGGGAATACCCTGTTAAAAGGTGGGTTTTCCACGGCGTATGACGATAACCTTGCATCCGGTGGCCTCGTAATTAATATTTATCAATGTGGCTGTACAGTAGCTAAAAATAAGTAGTAAGATTTGATTAGTCATGTAATTAGCATTTCATTTCGATATTCTATGTATAAGCTATAAAAAGAGCAAATATTAAAATTTGATATTGATCTTAAATATTTCAAATAGCAGGTATTGAAAATAAAATGATTATTCTGAAAAATTTTCAAACAAGGCTGTTCTCTGAAGGAGCAGCCTTATTGAAAATTTAAATAAAATATAATGTGTTTTCAGGATAAATAAATAAAAATTCAATATAATAATCAAGATAAATGAAATACAGTCAATTTAATTCTATTATTTCTTATAAAAATAAATTTGCATTATATAATGCTTTTGAGAAGCGAGTTATTTTTTTGGAGCCTGAACTTAAGAATATTTTGGAGCATGAAACGCTAAACGGGATAGATAATTTAATAAATATACATCCTGATTTTTATAACTATTTATCAGAGGAAAAATTTCTCGTCAAAGACGATGTTGACGAAGTAGATGAAATTAAGAAATTAGTTTATTCTATTGATAATGATAAAAAAATATACAATTTAATTATTAATCCTACAATCAATTGTAATTTTAACTGTTGGTATTGCTATGAGACTCATGCCAAACAATCAAAAATGGAGGCAGATACTGTAAGCAAGGTTAATAAACTCATTTTTAATATAGTGCAGAATAAAGATTTAGAGTTTTTTAATATTTATTTTTTTGGTGGAGAACCATTATTGTACTTTGAAAAAATAATAATCCCGATTATTAATGAATTTATTTCAATAACAAGTAAATTTGGAAAGCAGTATAGCATTGGATTTATAACAAACGGATATTTAATAAATGACAACTTTCTAAGCTATTTTAACGAAAGGCAGATAAAACCGGAATTTCAAATTACTTTGGATGGTTATCGCGAAAATCACGATAAAGTTCGTTTTATCAGCCCCGCAAAAGGTTCGTATTCAACCATTATAAACAATATTAAAAAATTAGTTGAAAATAAAATGTTTGTTAGAGTAAGAGTCAATTTTACGGATGAAAACATTGAAGATGCATATAAAATTGCAGATGATTTATTGACGATAGAAAAAGAAATGATAAAAAAATATTTGTTAATTGATTTTCATAGAGTTTGGCAAAATGATAAATTAGATGATATAGATATTATTGTGAATAGAAATGTTGAATTTATAAAAAGTATAGGGTTAAATGTAAAAAGCAGCAGTTACTGTAATGATACAGTTAGAGGTTCCTGTTGTGCCGATAAACGAAACAGTGCGATAATTAATTACAATGGCGATGTATTCAAATGCACTGCGAAAGACTTTAAGAGCGAAAACAGAGAGGGTTTTTTAACCGATGAAGGCGAAATAGAATGGGAAAACAATTCGCTTGAACGCAGGATGAAGGTGAAATTTAATAATCCGCCTTGTTTGGTTTGCCGTTTGTTGCCTATTTGTAACGGAGGTTGTTCCCGACATGCATTAGAAAATTTAGATAAACATGATTATTGTACTTATTCATTTAATGAAAATGAAAAAGACAAGGCAATAAAAGCAATGGTCGATTTAATAATGCAAGAAAATGAAACGGCATAAGATAACTTTTTATCACCAACTTACAAGTACTGATTGTGGTGCAGCTTGTCTCGCCATGATTGCAAGTTTTTTCGGTAAAAAGTATGCTTTACGGCAAATTAAAGCATTATTTGAGTTCACAAGAATTGGCATTACCATACAAGATATTGCTGACAAAGCTGCCCAAATCGGCTTTAATGCCGGTTCTTTAAAATTAACGACAGATGAATTACAAACATTTCCGTTTCCTGTTATTTTGTATTGGAAGCAAGAACATTTTTTGGTTTATGAGCGGGTGACTAAACGAAAAAAAGACAATCTTTTTCATCTTGCTGACCCTGCTTATGGCCGTGTAGTACTTTCCAAAGATGATTTTGAATCGGCGTGGAAAGGTGCAAATCTCAAAGGGATTGCTATCGCTTTACAACCTGATGAAAATTTTGAGACAACCTATTTACCGGATACTACTAAAAAATCGTGGATATCATGGATATCTTTACCAATCTATTCGCAAATAAAAGAATTTCTTCAAAAGAATAAGTTTCGTTATCTGTTGACATTATTGCTTGTAATTATTGGGTTGGCAGCAAATTGGTCAATACCTTTTGTCTTTCAGCGGGTCATTGACGAAGGGATTAGTTCAAAACAAATTGGTATAGTGATATATTTTCTTCTGGCGCAGTTTATTTTATTCATATCTTATTTTATCTCTGATTTTTTTAGCAACATAATTCTTACAAAGTTGAATTTTACTTTGAGTATTGGATTAAAACAATCATTGCTGAAAAAATTAATGAAATTGCCTGTGAATTTCTTCGATACAAGATTAAATACTGAAACCTTACAACGAATTAATGACCAGACTACAATTCAACAGTTTATTACATGGAAAGGTATCGAATTAGCGTTAAGTGTATTGAATATTTTGATTTTCGGTTCAATTCTTTTGTATTACAATAGGATCATATTTATTATTTATCTGATATTAACTGCATTGTCGATGTTGTGGGTGTTTTTGTTCCTAAATAAAAGAGCGGTATTGGAATATGCCAAATTTCTTAAACAATCGGAAAATAACAATATTATTTATGAATTTATAATGAATATGCCTGAAATTAAAATAAACAATGCTCAGAATAAAACAATCAATCGTATTACAAAGTTACAAGAAAGATTGAATGACTTAGAATTACGATCTTTGTTTCTAAATATGTATCAATCGATCGGCGTCAATTTTATATCTAAATTCAAAGAATTAATCTCTATTGCTATTTGTGCATATTTCATTATCCATGGTCAAATGTCATTAGGAGTGTTGTTAAGTGTTTCTTATGTTATCGGACAATTATTGGTGCCGATTAATAATTTGACTTATTTTATTAAAGATGCCCAAGATGCTAAAATCGCTAATGAACGTATCGGTGAAATACATCATACGGAAAATGAAGATACTGCAAAAAAGAAGCATATCAGCAATACTCCGGTTGATCATATAGATGTAAGTAATTTATCGTTTAAATATCCGGGTAAATTTAGTCCTTTTGTATTACAAAACATAAATTTTACGATCAAAAAAAACACTGTCACTGCTATTGTAGGTGCAAGCGGAAGTGGAAAAAGTACTTTACTGAAATTGCTGTTAGCTTATTATCCTATTGAACAGGGTAATATTTATTTAAATGACAAAAATATTAATGATATTTTTGCATCTGAATGGAGAAATAATTGTGGTATTGTTTTACAAGATGGGAAAATTTTTAGCGGAACAATAGCTGAAAATATTGTTTTGTCAGATGATGAAGTAGATTTTGATCGATTAATTAATGTCTGCAAGCTGGCTAATATTTTAGACTTTATCGGCAATTTACCGATGAAATTCGAAACAAGAATAGGAAATTCCGGTGTTCAGTTAAGTGGCGGTGAAACTCAACGAATTCTCATATCAAGAGCTTTATACAAAAATCCTCAATTTATTTTTCTTGATGAAGCAACCAGTGCGCTTGATGCAGAAAACGAAAAAATTATTCATACCAATTTGCAGGAATTTTTTGTTGGTAGAACCGTTTTAATCATTGCCCACCGTCTTTCAACCGTAAAAAATGCCGACCAAATTATTGTTTTAAAAAATGGACAAATATCGGAACAAGGAACACATGCTCAGCTGGTAAGTAATAAAGGAGCTTATTATCATTTGATAAAAAATCAATTAGAGTTAGGAAGTTGAGAATTTTTCTTTCAGTAGCCTCTGATTGGCAAACGGTAAGTTGTGAGGATAACATACGGCAATACAGATTGAAACAATCGAGTAGGTAGAAGAATTATTATTCCACCGCCCTCTTGCACCACCGACAATTCTGCCCGGATAAAGTCATAAAAATAATTTGCACCAGGCATCAAATTGTTTGACAGAATTTTTTCCCGTCCGTTTCATTTTTTCTCTGATTTTTTCGACCGTTTTTTCTTTGTTTAATTTGGTTTTCGAATAAAATTTGTCGGAAAAACAGATCAATTGCTCTTCCAATGTTTGCGGACACATATCCCGCTGAGGGACAGGTAAATGATCTTTGATGATATTTTCCAGCTTGAGTCCGGTTCCCGTATGCCGTTCGCAAACCAGAGCATGCCTCGGAAATCCTTCTTTTCTCAGCAAATCCGAACCCAAATATCCGTGACAAATATAAGGTTTGTCGCCGAAACATTCGATCTCGGGAGCATCAGTCATAAAAATCCCGATGTCGTGCAACATACCGGCTTCATATAAAAAAGGAATGTCGAGATCCAATTCCGGATGCTTTTTTGCCAATTCTACCGCTTTGTTTGCAACTGATTGACCATGAGAAACATATATGTTGTATAGGCCGGAGCCTTCGGGATAATATTTTTGAATGATTGACCAATAATCCATAATAAACTTAAACTGTGTGTTGTTTTCCTTATTGTATATTCGACACTGTTATTTTTTTAAGATTGCAAAATTGCGCAAAATTCTTCAACTTTCGATTTAAATTTTTTAAAAATCAATTGTTAAAATATAGCCGGGTTTAGTTAAAAAAATAACAAAAACAGACTTTTTTTAAGGTTGTTTTGGGCTTAATAAATTGATTATAAAATAGTTGAATTATTCTGGGATTAAGATTATTTTTTACATTGATATTTTTTTTACCATATAGTTTTGTACTTTTGACCGCCTGTTTTGAAGAGCGGAATTTAGGGTGGAACGGTGGATGTGAGTTTACCCGGAAGCGGCTTTTCACGGCAGATTGCGGAATGTATAAGTTTTAAAATAGGAAAATCAAATATGTTTAGATTTGAGAACCCCGGGTATTTGTATTTATTGATTATTTTACCTTTGTTGCTGATCCTCTTTTTTTATGCTTTAAATTTGCGGAAAAAGAATCTTGAAAAGTTCGGAAATCCCAAATTGTTGAAATTTTTCATGCCGGAAGCATCTTTGGCGAGAATCTGGGTGAAATTCTGGTTGGCATTTGTCGCCGCCGCTTTTTTAATCATTGTCATTGCCGGTCCTCAATTCGGTTCCAAACGGGAAAATGTGAAGCGGGAAGGAGTGGAGATCATGATTGCGCTGGATGTATCCAATTCAATGCTTTCTCAAGATAAAGATTTATCCGCCGCCCGATTGGAAAAAGCCAAACAGCTTGTTTCCAAAATTATCGATAATCTGAAAAACGATAAAGTCGGATTGGTTGTTTTTGCAGGAGACGCTTACATTCAAATGCCGATTACAACGGATTTTATGTCGGCTAAGATGTTTCTGTCGTCCATTAATCCGAATATTGTGCCGATACAGGGAACCGCGATCGGAAAGGCAATCGCTTTGTCGGAACGATCGTTTACTTCGGATGAAGGAGCAGGAAAAGCCATCATTGTCATTACCGACGGGGAAAATCATGAAGATGATGCTGTTGCGGCAGCAACACACGCGGCCGAAAACAATATTTTGGTTCATGTCGTCGGGATCGGATCTTTGGAAGGAAGCCCCATTCCCATAGGAAACACCAATAATTTCAGAAAAGACAAAGACGGGAATATCATTGTCTCCAAATTGAACGAAGCGATGTGCCGGCAGATTGCACACGCGGGAAAAGGAATATATGCGCGAGCCGATAATTCCAACAGTGCGTTGAAAGCGCTGCAAGATGAAATCAATAAGATGGGCAAAAGCGAAATGGACAGTGTCGTGTATACCGAATATAACGAACAATTTCCGATATTTGCATGGTTTGCCTTATTATTGTTGCTCGGAGAGTTTTTTGTCATGGAACGGAAAAACCGGTTGTTCCGAAAAGTGAAATTATTCGAATCCGGTGAATACAACAATTGAACGATTAAAATATATAAATAAAAAGACGATGAAGTATTGTTTTCTCCTGTTCTTTTTGCTTCTGACGAGTGTGATCAACGCTCAAAAAGAAGAACGACGGAATATCCGCGAAGGAAATAAATTATATGAAAATCAAAAGTACAAAGAAGCGGAAGATTTATATAATAAAGCATTGAGTGTAAATTCCAAATCGGTGGAAGGATTTTATAATTCGGGAAATGCGATTTACCGGCAGTTAAAACCGGGGGAAAATAAAGCGGTTTCGGACGACGACAAAAAAAAGATGAACGAGGCATTGAATCAATACAAAACGGTGACGAGTTTGTCTCAAGATAAAAAACAAAAGGCAATGGCATGGCACAACATGGGGAATCTTTTTATGCTCACCGGCGATTATCAACAGAGTGTCGATGCGTATAAGAATGCTTTGCTCAACAATCCCGACGACAACGAAACAAGGTATAATTATGTATTGGCAAAAGAATTGTTGAAAAAACAGCAACAACAGCAAGATCAACAACAAAATAAAGACAAGGATAAGGATAAGAACAAAGATCAAAATCAGGATAAAAACAAAGATCAACAGCAACAAAACAACGATCAGGACAAAAAAGACAAAGACAAAGATCAAAATCAGAATCAACAACAAGATCAAAATCAAATGTCGAAAGATAATGCACAACAAATTTTGGATGCCATGATGCAGGACGAAAAACAGACGCAGGAAAAACTGCAACAAGCCAAAAAAGTTCAAGCCAAAAAGCAACCCGATAAGGATTGGTGATGGGATCTTCCCGGTGATATTCGACTGTTTTTTCCGGCTGTATTGATTTAATTTATTATCTAACACATATTTATGAAGATATATTTTTGTTTATTTATATTTTTGATTACCGCAACGTTCAAAACATGGGGAGAAGATGTAATCTTTCGGGCAAATGCTCCTTCGTCCGTGATTAAAGAGCGGACTTTTCAGGTTTCCTATACGGTGAATGATGCGGATGCCAAAAATTTTCGGGGGCCGAGTTTCGGAGAACTGGAAGTGAAGTTCGGCCCTTCGTCGTCGGTGAGTATGAGCACCCAAATCATCAACGGGAAAACAACAACGTCCTCCTCTTTGATGTTTACGTATGTCGTTCAGGCTTCGAAGGAAGGAAGTTTTAATATTCCTCCCGCAACGATTTCGGTCGACGGGAAATCATATACCTCCAATGCGTTGATCATTAAAGTTTTGCCTCCCGATAAAAATGCACCTCAAAGTTCATCCGGCAACAATATGTCGTCACAGGGGAATTTGGGAAGTTCGGCATCCGCGTCTTTGAATGTGTCTTCGGATGATTTGTTTATTCGGGCCATTGCTTCGAAACAAACGGTTTATGAACAAGAAGCTTTTGTGTTGACGTATAAATTGTTTTCAAGATATGAAAGTACCGGCATTGATAATTCCAATGTTAAATTTCCCGATTATGAAGGATTTATGACCCAGGAATTGGATATTGCCGCCAGTCAATGGCAACTGGAAAACGTGAACGGCAAAAATTATAAGACGGCAGTGCTGCGGCAATTGGTGATGTTTCCCCAACGTTCGGGTACATTGACCATTCCTGCCGCAAAAATCGGAACCGTCGTCGGGGTGTATGTCCCCAATTCGTCGAGAAATCCGTTTAATATACCGATGGGCGGAGTTCAGGAAGTAAAAAAGGTTTTGATGACACCGGCGCTGACCATTAATGTAAAATCCCTTCCCGACGGAAAGCCCGCTTCATTTTCCGGGGCGTTGGGCGATTTCACCATGTCGTCTTCCATTTTTCCCGAACAACCCAAAACCAATGAAGGCGTTACCGTGAAACTGATTTTCCGGGGAACCGGAAACATCAAGCTGATGAAGAATCCGGAAATCAAATTCCCCGCCGATTTCGAGACGTATGATCCCAAGGTGGACAATAATTTCAAAGCAACGTCGTCCGGCATGACGGGAAGCAAAACGATCGAATATTTGGCGATTCCCCGTCATCCGGGCGATTTTGTCATCCCTTCGGCGGAGTTCTCCTATTTTGATTTGAAAACACAATCGTATAAAACACTGAAAACGCCCGAATATAAACTGCATGTGGAAAAAGGTTCGGGAAATGCCGCCGGCTCCGTGGTCAGCAATTATACGGATCAGGAAAGTCTTAAACTGTTGAACCGGGACATTCGTTACATCAAAACCGGTGATTTGCATATCAAACCTCGTGGCGAATTTATTTTCGGAACATGGCCGTATTATTTGTGGTATCTCATTCCGTTGATCATTGCCGTCGCATTATTTGTCATTTTCAGAAAACAGGCGAAGGAAAATGCGAACTTGGCATTGGTACGCACCAAAAAAGCGAATAAAGTGGCCGGTAAACGCCTTAAAAAAGCCGCCGTCTATTTGAAGGAAAATCAAAAAGAAGAATTTTATGACGAGGTTTTGAAGGCTTCGTGGGGATATTTGAGCGATAAATTGAGTATTCCGGTTTCGGAGCTGAGCAAAGACAATGTGGAGTCGGAATTAGCCGGATCCGGTGTCGAAAACGCTTTGATTGCCGAGTTTATGGATATCCTTCACAGTTGTGAGTTTGCCCGTTATGCTCCCGTCGGCGACGATAATTCGATGGAAAAGATTTATCGGCGGACCACCGAAGTCATCAATGAAATGGAAAGTACAATTAAAAAACGGAATAATTCGTAAATCTTATTAATGATTTGGATATGAAGATTTTTTCAGCCTTGATCGCAGCATGTGTCATTTCATCGGGAATTTTTGCGCAAGATCTTTCCGGTGGGGCGGAGGCTTATGCCAAAGGAAATTACGTCGAAGCGGCAGAGGCTTATGACCGGGAATTGTCAAAAGGCGTTTCCGCTGAATTATATTACAACTTGGGAAATGCTTATTATAAGTCGGGAAAAACGGCTCTTGCGATTTTAAATTATGAAAGAGCTCTGGAACTTGCTCCGGGTGATGGCGATATTCGTGCCAATCTGGAATTGGCGCAAAGTAAAATAACCGATAAAATAGAACCGGTTGAAACATTTTTTGCGGTTCAATGGTTTCACGACATTCAAGATTTGCAAAGCTCGGACGCTTGGGCTAAATCGGGTATTGTTTTATTTATTTTGATGATTTGCTGCTCTTTCTTGTTTTTCTTCGGTCGATTTTCCATCCTCCGGAAAGCCGGATTTTATGTCGGAATCGCTCTGTTGGTTTGCGCGGGCCTGTCAAATATATTTGCGAATAATCGGAAAAAAATCGTTGAACAAAAGAAATATGCCATTATTTTCGCTCCTTCCATCACCGTAAAAAGTTCCCCGAATCCCGGAGGAACCGATTTGTTTGTCATCCATGAAGGACTGAAAGTCCGGATAAAAAATACGTTGAATGATTGGGCGGAAATAGAATTGGCCGACGGAAATGTCGGGTGGGTTTCTTCTTCGCTGTTGGAACAAATTTAATAAACATATAAAACACACTGAAAACTTATGAAACCGACACTCTTTGTTCTTGCGGCAGGGATGGGAAGCCGTTACGGCGGTTTAAAACAATTGGACGGTCTGGGGCCCGGTGGTGAAACAATCATGGATTATTCCATATTTGACGCTGTACGGGGCGGATTCGGGAAGGTTGTTTTTGTCATCCGGCATACTTTTGAGCAGGACTTTCGTGAAAAAATCATTCAAAAATATGAAAATGTGATTCCTGTGGAATTGGTCTTTCAGGAATTGGATAGTTTGCCGCCGGGCTTTACGCTGAATCCCGGACGAGTAAAACCGTGGGGGACGAATCATGCCGTTTTGATGGGTAAAGACGTCATCAAGGAACCTTTTGCCGTGATTAATGCCGATGATTTTTACGGACGCGAAAGTTTTAAAATTTTGGCGGATTATCTGCTTCAATCAGACGGAAAGAAAAATGATTACTGCATGATCGGATACCGGATCGGAAATACACTGTCGGAAAGCGGAGCCGTTGCCAGAGGAATTTGTCAAACCGATGCCGACGGATTTTTGACATCGGTGGTGGAACGGACACATATTGAACGCATTGACGGGAATGTTGAATATAAAGATGATAACGATGTGTTTGTCAAGGTGGATGAAAATACGCCGGTTTCCATGAATATGTGGGGATTTACGCCCGATTATTTTGAATATTCCGAAGAAATATTCAAAGATTTTCTGAAAAGGAATAAGGATAACATTACTTCCGAATTTTTTATTCCATGGGTTGTCAATACATTGATCCAAAATAAAACCGCCCGGGTGAAAGTATTGGATACGCCGTCCAAATGGTTTGGCGTAACCTATGCCGAAGATCGTCCGGCAGTGGTGAATAAAATCAACCGGTTGATCGAACAAGGAGAATATCCCGCAAAATTGTTTTAAACGGTTTTATATATTCTTTAATCTAGATTAAGTTTTGGCACATATTCAGGTACTTATATAAAATTAACAATATAAATTGTCTACAATTTTGATAACTTGTTGAAAAGCGGTAATTTTGCGGCCTGATAAAAAATGATATATTTTTTATAGTGTTACCATTACTTTTTCGATCAGGAATCATTATTATCAATTAAACACAATATCAAACATGTTAAACGAAAAGTTCGGAATTAGCGCAGGTCTTGTTTGGAATCTGCTTAATGAAAATGGCCCGATGAATGCAAAAGACATTAAAAAGGCGAGTAAATTAACGGATAAAGATCTCTTTGCAGCATTTGGATGGTTGGCAAGGGAAGATAAAATCAGTATCGCCGATGAAGAAGGTGAATTGATTGTTTCCTTGCTTTGATAAAAAGAGCACGTTTACAAAACAAAACCATGTCGCGGAAGAGGTTTCTTTCAAAGGCATGGTTTTGTTTTTGATGGAAACGATGAAAGGAAAATTCAAAAAACTTTTTACTTTTTATCGTTTATTTTTTGCCGAAGGCTGATAACCGATAACTCAAATCGGCGTCGATACAAAATTTAAACAACCTCTTAAAAACAGGTTCGATATTAAAAAATAATCGGAAAAAACAATAATATTCGCTTTTTTTCGTAATTTCGTGCAGAATTTTGGTGTGGAATGACCGAAGAACACGTAAAACAACTGAAAGATTTTGAGTTTCGGGTAAGACAATTGATGGATTATTGCGATAAATTGAAGACCGAAAACAGAAATCTGAGAGGTTCTATTGCTCTGAAAGAGAGAGAAATAGCCGAAGCTAAAGAAGCTGTGGAAGAAATTACATCAAAATATGACAATCTGAAATTGGCTAAAATTATTTCGATGAACAATGATGATTCAAAAGAAGCCAAAAAACGGTTGTCGGCATTAGTGCGGGAAATAGATAAATGCATCGCTTTATTAAATGAATAAAGACAATGACCGATGATAAACTGAGAATTAAGATACAGATTGAAGGAAGAGAATACCCTCTTTTTATTAACCGGAAAGAGGAGGAAATGTATCGTAAAGCTCGTTTGAAGTTATCGTCAATAGTCGGTCAATATAAAACTCGTTATTCTAAAACCGGAAATTTAGACACTCAGGATTTTTTGGCGATGACTGCTTATCAATTCTCTGTGGATAATTTGTTATTGGCTGAAGAAAAAGACATTGACACGTTTACCGATAAGGTACGTCAATTAACAGCAGAAATCGAAAAATATTTACAGGAAGAATAATTCTTATATCATATCCGCACTACACTTTATTTTAATAAGGAGGTAGTGTTTTTTTAATTTTTTATTACATAAACTCATGATAGAAACTATTTTAATAATTGCCGGGAGCATTGTCGCGGGGGCTGTTTTGGCTTTCTTCGGACTCAAGCTGTTTTATAAGTCCCGCTATAATAAAATTTTGGACGAAGCTCAAAGAGGAGCGGAAGTGATCAAAAAAAATAAGTTGTTGGAAGTCAAAGAAAAATTTTTGCATTTAAAGGCCGATCTTGAAAAGCAGGTTATTTCCCGCAATGCAAAAATACAGTCTTCCGAGTCCAAACTGAGACAACGGGAGTTGATGTTGATCCAAAAGCAGGAAGAGTTGCAACGCAAAAAAACGGAAATGGAAGCCATCAAAGATAATTTGGAAAATCAACTCGAATTGGTGGACAAGAAAAAACAGGAGCTGGGAAAAATCCATAAACAGGAAATTGAGCGATTGGAACTGATTTCCAATTTGTCTGCCGGCGAAGCGAAAGAAAAATTGATCGAATTGCTCAAGGATGAAGCCAAAACCGAGGCGGCGTCTTATGTCAATGAAATCATGGACGAAGCCAAAATGACGGCCAACAAAGAAGCCAAACGGATTGTTATTCAAACCATTCAACGGGTGGCAACGGAAACGGCCATTGAAAATTCCGTGACGGTGTTTCATATCGAATCGGATGAAATCAAAGGTCGTGTGATCGGTCGTGAAGGGAGGAATATCCGTGCCCTTGAAGCGGCTACGGGCGTTGAAATCATTGTGGATGATACACCGGAAGCCATCGTTCTTTCCGGGTTCGACCCCGTGCGTCGGGAAATAGCCCGTCTGGCATTGCATCAGTTGGTGACGGACGGTCGTATTCACCCCGCCCGCATCGAAGAAGTGGTGACAAAAGTACGTAAACAGGTGGAAGATGAAATTACCGAAACAGGCAAACGCACGGTCATTGATATGGGAATACACGGGTTGCATCCCGAACTGGTTCGTCTGGTGGGAAAAATGAAATATCGTTCGTCTTACGGACAAAACCTGTTGCAACATGCGCGTGAAACGGCTAACTTATGTGCCGTGATGGCTTCGGAATTGGGATTGAACCCCAAGAAAGCGAGACGTGCCGGGTTGCTTCATGATATCGGGAAAGTGCCTGATGATGAACCGGAATTGCCGCATGCTTTGTTAGGAATGAAGTTGGCCGAAAAGTATAAAGAAAAACCGGATATTTGTAATGCGATAGGCGCTCACCATGACGAAACGGAAATGACAAGTCTGATCGCCCCGATCGTTCAGGTGTGCGACGCCATATCGGGGGCTCGTCCGGGCGCCCGCCGCGAAATTGTGGAAGCTTACATCAAACGGTTGAATGATCTGGAACAATTGGCCCTGTCTTATCCGGGCGTATTGAAGACGTATGCGATTCAAGCAGGCCGTGAATTGCGCGTGATTGTCGGAGCCGACAGGATCGACGATAAAAATACGGAGGCATTGTCTTCCGAAATCGCAAAGAAAATTCAGGATGAAATGACTTATCCGGGACAAGTTAAAATTACGGTGATCCGGGAGACCCGCGCCGTGAGTTATGCAAAATAAAGCCGGGAATCCGGTTCTTTGACAACATACGCCCCCTGTGTTTTTCATGGGGGCGTTTATTTTATTTTATGCCAAATATTCACATTTTATGAAAATATTCATACGCAGCTTTATCTTTCTTTTGTTTTCAGAGGTATCATTATTTAATATTTCGGCACAAAAGCCGGAGCCGGTGAAAAATGTAATTATGATGATTCCCGACGGAACGAGCACCAATGTTTTGGCATTGTCTCGATGGTATAAATCCGGACTCGGTTACAGCAGGATGCAAGACATCGATGTGGTCAGATTGAACATCGATCCGTTTATTTGCGGGCTGGTCAAGACCCATTCGTCCGATGCTCCCATCGGCGATTCGGCCCCGACGGGAAGTTGTTATGCCACCGGAGTGGTGTCACAGACGGGTTATATTGCCACATATCCCGAAAAAACGGATCATGATGTCGTGCCGGTGGATGCCGGATCGGCAAATACACCGGCCATGACCATTCTGGAAGCGGCCAAACTAAGCGGTAAGTCGACCGGACTGGTGGTGACCTGTGAATTTCCGCATGCTACGCCGGCTGATTTTTCGGCGCATTATTATAGCCGGAATAAATACGATTTTTTAGCTTCGCAAATGGTGCATAATAACATTGATGTTGTTTTCGGCGGCGGAACGGATTACTTGAATCAAGACGAAAAAGATTATCTGCTTCGTAATCAATGGGATGTGATTACAGATTACAACCGGTTCAAATCGTATTCGGGCGCTAAAGTCTGGGGATTGTTTGCTCCGACCTATCTGCCGTATGAATTGGACAGAGATACTGCGGTATATCCTTCTTTGCGGGAAATGACGGAAAAGGCATTGGCGATATTGAGTAAGAATCCGAACGGATTTTTTTTGATGATCGAAGGCAGTAAAGTCGATTGGGCTGCACACGGAAATGATCCGGCGGGGATTGTCACAGAATTTCTGGCGTTTGACCAAGCGGTGAAAACGGTGATGGATTTTGCGGAAAAAGATGGACAAACAGCCGTCGTGATTTGTCCCGATCATGCCAACAGCGGTGTCAGCATCGGAAATATGAAATATAGTTCCGGTTATGACAAATTGCCGAAAAATGAAATAATAGCTCCGTTGTTGAATTGTAAGTCGTCGATCGATCATTTTTTTAAAGAAATTTCGGCACGGGAAAGAAGCGCGGATGAAATCAAGAAATATTTTTCCGGTTATATGGGAATCAATGATCTGACAGATTCGGAAACAGATAGTTTATTAGCCGGATTGCGTCGAAGTCCGGGTAATGAAGATAATTTGAAAAAGGTAAAAAAGTTGGTGACGACGATCGTGACTTCCCGTACATGCATCGGTTTTACGACCACGGGACATACCGGTGAAGATGTTTTTCTGGCGGTGTATCATCCGAAAGGAGACATTATGACCGGTGTGATTCATAATACAGAGGTGAACCGTTATTTGCAACAGGTGGCAGGAATCGGAAGTTTAGCCGATTCCACCAAAAAATATTTTTGCGGGCATAAAACTCTTTTTCCCGAGAAAGAATATCAATGTGTGTTTGATCCGGATTTACCGGTTCCGACGCTGACCGTTACGTCCGGCAAAACCAAAAAAACAATCCGGTTGAAAGCTTTTGACAATGAGGTGGTTTTGAATAAAAAAACAACCGTTCCGTTTCATACGGTATTTGTTTACATCGATAAGAACAAGGAATTTTACCTTCCGGAAGATTTGAAAGAACTGATTGATCGTTGAGAAAAAAGGTGAAATTTCAAACGGGTTGAACCGGAAGAAAAACACGAATTAAATTCAGTATGAATTAGATAGAGAGTCTTGTTTTTAACAAAAATATGTATCTTTGTCCGTTGTCAAAAATAAAAAAGACAGCAAGGCAGAAATCCGAAAAGCCTGAAACAGAGTAGGAAAATTTAATAATAAAAAGGTCATGAACAGGTTAAAAGTGTTCTTTTTGGCAGTAGTGTTGTTCGTTGCAGTGGGTGTAAAAGCTCAGGTGTCGTTTGGCGTAAAAGCCGGGTTGAACTTGTCGTCAATGACGAATGATGAGGATTCGAAAATGAAAGTCGGTTATACAGTGGGTCCGACCGTTGAATTTGGTTTTGCTCCGAATATGGCCATTCAATCAGGGGTGCTTCTTTCTTCAAAAGGTGTGAAATATTCAGGGATTTATATTGAAGACATCGACTTTGATGCTGATGTAACTATGAATGCTAATTATTTGCAAATTCCTATTGCATTTGCGTATAAATTTCCGATTGCTCCGGATACAAAAGTCTATGTAAATGCAGGTCCTTATTTGGCTTTCGGACTTTTCGGAAAAACAAAATTTAAAGGCGAAATAGATGGCGAGTCGGCGAGTGCGGATATAGACACATTCGGAGATGACGGTATGGGCGTGAAAAGATTCGATTTCGGATTAACATTCGGCCTCGGCATGGAAGTGACTAAATTTAATTTTGGTTTAAATTATGATCTCGGATTAACCGATGTTGTCAAAGACAGTGGCAGCAAAAACAGTAACTTCTGGATCAGTGTAGGATATAAATTCTAAAAAATATTATTTGTTGAAAAAGCCGATTGTAACAGGTTTACAGTCGGTTTTTTTTATTGTGTGTTTCGTCATTTGTTCATGATAATGAGTTCATTTATGCTTTAAAGACCTGAAAGTGGAAATATCCGGGTTCAAATCGTTATTATTGCAGGTGATTAATTGTTACTGATAAATAAGCCGGGAACATTTGTAATGCAATCAGATTTAAAAAGTAATATGAAATCCTCATAAACTGACGATTGACAAAGAGAATGAAAATGATTGCAGGTTCCATACGGCCTTAATGTAAAAAATAAAATATTTCGTATGAAATTACTGATTGAATCGGCCCGACAGTTGGGAGAGAAAGTCGTTGTTTTATCTCAAGAAGACCGGGAAGACATTGCATCGGGAATTTTCATGAAGAAAGTGAAGACCGGTCAATCTGTGGGATGGGAAGAAATTATGCAAAAACCGGAAAGAGAATGGAAGTCGTTTTTGATAAATCCATATTTCTACCAATATCTAACTTCCGGCGGAACAAGGAAAAAGGATGGAGGATTACACCCTATCTCGTCAGGGACAAAATATTGGTAGAAAGAAAAGATCGTCTCCTCCACCCAAAGTCCCATAGGGACGCAATATGGATAGAAATATTAAAATGATTTGATATTAATTTTGATGAAAAAGATGCATTTTAAAGAATCCGGAATAATATTTTGTCCCTGACGGGACAGGGAGATGGGGGTACCGGATTTTTTTCTACCAATATTTTGTCCCTACGGGACATTTGGAATAGACGGAATGTTAATTCACTTGCGGAGACGGATTGTTGCCCGATAGAAAGAATCTGTTTCCATTACGATAAAAATCATTCTTTGTTTATTTGTTTTTAAAAAAGGTATTTTTATAAAATCCGGACTGCAAGTTTTTTTTGAATAAGCAGGCAGACGAACAGCATGTCCGCTGCGACAGGAAGTGAAGCCTTTTTATTGATTCTAAAGCATTGCCGCTATTTTGTGGATTTTGCTTAATTTATCAATAAATTTAGCGTTACGCTTGGTAACCATCATATTGTAACGCGCCTGCATTTTAAGCAACGATTCGGCGGGTAAATCCAACGCGGCTTCAATAAGTAATGCAAATTCGGTATTTACCGGACGTTTGCCGTTCAATATTTCGTTTAGCTGTGTGTATGGCATCTCCATTGCCGCTGCAAGTCTTTTTTGAGAAATGCCGCGGTACTCTATTTCATCTTTCAATATTTCACCCGGATGAATGGGACGATAAGGTTCGAGATTGTTTGCAATCATATTAAGGTCAACGCCCGAAATGGTAATCATAGCCAAGGTAACGCTTATTTTCTATATTCACAAAAAAGTGAATTTATTTTTCATACAGAGATAGATATTACATTTTATACTGTTTTTCCGTAAAAAAGAACTTTTTTGTTTGTTTTTTCCAAAAAATCTATACCTTTGCACCATCAATAACAAAAATATGATCAAACAATCAGGATATACTTTTTGGTGGTGGCGTCTTACAATTAATCGGTTTGTGAGAAGCTGAGCCTATGCTATGTATTTCCCGATGAAATATTTTCGATTTTTTTAAAAGGCCTGTTGTAACTCACAACAGGCCTTTTTTGTTTTCCCGGTTTTTGAAATAGAATAACAGAATAAGTATGTTACAAAAAATTAGTTTATATTTTAAACGCCAAGTCGCAAAGACGGAAAGACACGAAGTTTAAATTCTTTGCGACTTGTGTCTTTGCATCTTTGTGTTTGAAATAATAGACATTAAATTCTATGATGTACTTTAACAAAAAATAGTTACATAAAAATAGTAATTTTATGATAAAGCATGTTTTTATTTGTTTGGCTTTTTCTTTTATTCCTTTTTGGCTTTTTTCGCAGACATGGTTTCTTAAAGAGCAAAACGGAAAGTTTGGATATGTTGATTCTTTGGGGAGCGTAAGAATTCCTTTTGAATATTCTTTTGCATACACTGATACTTTTTCAAATAAAATTGCTTTTGTAGTCGCTGTTGAATTAGAAAAAGGAAAAATAATAGCTATTGATAAAAACAATAAAAAATTATTTACCGTTTTTAATTTTGATAATGCTCCTGATTATATTGAAGACGGATTGTTTAGAATAGTAAATGATAGCACCGGCTATATCGGATTTGCCGATATGCAAGGAAATATAATCATTTCTCCGCGTTTTTTCCATGTGGATTCATTTAGTGGAGGATTTGCAGCATTTAACGTAGGCGGGGAATTTGAACCTGACGGAGAATACACAGCTGTTTTAGGCGGTAAATGGGGTTATATAGGTAATACAGGGAAAGAAGTTTTCCCTGCTATTTTCGATAAGGCTTCTCCTTTTGAAAATGGAAAAGCGAGAGTGCAAATCGGCGAAGATGTTTTTTTATTAATGATAGAGGTTTATAACAAAAAATAATAAACAAAATGAACTTTCAGGTAGATAAAGACGGTTATTACGGAAAATTCGGCGGGGCGTATATCCCCGAAATATTGTATGGCAATGTGGAACGGCTTCGGAGCGAGTATTTGAGCGTTATGGAAACTCCCGACTTTCAAAGGGAATTTACCGGTTTATTGCGTGATTATGCCGGAAGGCCCACGGCATTGTATCATGCCAAACGGCTATCCGAAAAATACGGGGCGAAGATTTATTTGAAACGGGAAGATTTGAATCATACCGGCGCTCATAAAATTACAAATTCGATCGGGCAGGTACTGTTGGCGCGGAGAATGGGCAAAACGCGCATCATCGCCGAAACGGGAGCCGGACAACATGGCGTGGCTACGGCTACGGTTTGTGCCTTGTTCGGGATGGAATGTCATGTGTACATGGGGAAACTGGATGTCGAGCGTCAGTATTTGAATGTGCAGAAAATGAAAATGCTTGGTGCAGAGGTTATTCCCGTGACAAGCGGAAACATGACGTTGAAGGATGCGACGAATGAGGCCATTCGAGACTGGTGCTGTAATCCCGCGAATACGTTTTATGTGATCGGATCGACCATCGGACCGCATCCGTATCCGGATATGGTTGCCCGTTTTCAGTCGGTGATCAGCAAGGAAATAAAACGGCAACTTTCGGAAAAGGAAGGTCGTGATTATCCCGATTATCTGTTGGCTTGCGTCGGCGGCGGAAGTAATGCGGCAGGCGCTTTTTATGTTTATTTGGATAACAACGACGTGCATTTTTTGGTTGCCGAGGCTGCCGGAAAAGGATTGGACAGCGGGATGTCGGCTGCAACTATTCATTTGGGACGGGAAGGGATCATTCACGGTTGCCGGACGTTAATCATGCAAACGGAAGACGGACAAATCGAAGAACCGTATTCGGTATCGGCCGGATTGGATTATCCGGGAATCGGGCCGATTCACGCTTATATGGCAAAGGAAAAGCGTTCGACTGTTTACGCGATTACCGATGACGAAGCGTTGGATGCCGCTTTTGAATTGACGGGTTTGGAAGGAATCATTCCCGCGTTGGAAAGCTCCCATGCCTTGGCAATCCTCAAACGAAAAACATTCAACCCCGACGATCTGGTGGTTGTCAATCTTTCCGGTCGCGGCGACAAAGATATGTCGACGTATGTTGAATATTCAAGGATCTAAATCAATAATAATAAAATGAAAATAAAAACCACAGCCAAAACGATGTTGGCGGACTTGCAAACGCCTGTCGGCATTTATTTGAAAATAAGGGATTTGTATCCCGAATCGGTGTTGCTCGAAAGTTCCGATTATCATGGGGCCGAGTCGAGTTATTCGTTTATCGGTGTTCGTCCGATTGCCCGGTTTCTGGTTCAAAAAAGTACGATTACCGAAAAATATCCGGACGGAAAAGAAACGGTGTCGGATGTGTCTAAAGAAAATAATGTTTCCGACCGTTTTTATCGGTTTATCAAAACGTTTGAAATTTCGGAAGATTTACACAAGCATTCTTTCAACGGCTTTTTCGGATATTCTTCGTATGATGCCGTCAAATATTTCGAATCGGTCGATTTGAAAAAAACGGTGAATGACGGCTCGGAAATTCCCGACATGTATTATATTATGTATCAATATGTGATAATCGTCAATCATTTCAAAAATGAATTGACCATTGTGGAAAATAATCCCGAAGGATTTTCAGGTAATCCCGAATATATGGAGGAAATATTGAATAATCAGAATTTTGCCTCGTATGATTTTCAAGCGAAAGGGGAGGAGCAATCTCCGATTTCGGACGAACATTACCGGCAAATGGTGGAACAGGGCGTTCGGCATTGCAAACGCGGCGATACGTTTCAGATTGTACTTTCCCGCCGGTTCAGCCGGGCTTTTTCGGGAGATGATTTTAAAGTATACCGGGCGTTGCGATCCATCAATCCGTCGCCATATCTGTTTTATTTCGATTTCGGTTCGTTCCGGATTTTCGGTTCATCTCCCGAAACGCATTTGAAAACGAAAAGCGGGAAAGTATACATCGATCCGATTGCCGGTACATTTCGTCGTACCGGCGATGATGAAAAAGATCGGCAATTGGCCGAGGAATTATTGAAAGATCCGAAAGAAAATGCGGAACACGTGATGTTGGTCGATTTGGCACGCAACGATTTGAGCCGTAATGCCTCGGATATTTCTTTGGATATTTACAAAAAAATACATTTTTATTCACATGTCATCCACATGGTATCTTCTGTGAGCGGGAAAATACATCCGGGAACCAATCCGATCCGGCTGTTTGCCGACACCTTTCCCGCCGGCACCTTGTCGGGAGCGCCGAAAGTCCGGGCCATGCAACTGATTGATGAGATAGAACATCACGGTCGCGGTTTTTACGGCGGATGCATCGGTTATATCGGATTTGACGGTGAAATCAATCAGGCCATCACCATTCGTGCATTTTTAAGCAAAAACAATACTTTGTATTATCAGGCCGGTGCAGGAATTGTATCTAAATCCGTTTCCGAAAATGAATTACAGGAAGTGAACAATAAATTGGGCGCTTTGACTAAAGCCGTCGAAATGGCGGAAAAATTGAGAAATTAAGCAATAAAAAAATAGAGATGAAAAAGATACTTGTCTTTGATAATTACGATTCGTTTACCTATAATTTGGTATATGCCATTCGAAAAAACGGATTTGAAGTCGATGTGTTCCGGAATGATTGCATCGAATTGGAACAAGTGAACGAATATGATAAGATCGTGCTTTCACCGGGGCCGGGGATTCCTTCCGAAGCCGGATTGTTGTTGCCGTTGATCAAACGGTATGCTCCGACCAAGAGTATTTTGGGGGTATGTTTGGGGCATCAGGCGATTGCCGAAAGTTTCGGCGCTCAGCTGGTGAATTTGGATGAAGTGTATCACGGAATTGCATCTTCGATTCAATTGATCGAACCGGATTATATTTTCAACGGACTTCCGTCGAAAATCAATGTCGGCCGCTACCATTCGTGGGCCGTGAAAAATACGGCTTTTCCGGATGAACTGCTGGTGACGGCATTATCAGACGACGGTGAAATCATGGCGCTCCGACATCGGCAATACGATGTTCACGGCGTGCAATTCCATCCCGAATCGGTTTTGACGCCTCTCGGAGAAACAATCATCAATAACTTTTTAAATCATTGATAATCAACCATGACATCCGGGCTGTTATCCATTGCAAAGAATTATTAAACTCTTAATACTTAACTCTTAACTCTTAACTCTTAACTTTTAATTCATAACTTTAATTTCATGAAAGAAATACTATATAGATTATTCGATCACCAGTATTTGAACCGGGATGAAGCCAAAGATATTTTGACCGGCATGGCCGTCGGGAAATATAATGATGCTCAGATTGCGGCGTTCGTTTCGGTGTATTTGATGAGGAGCATTACGTTGGAAGAATTGACCGGTTTTCGCGAAGCCTTGTTGGATATGCGCGTTCCCGTCGATTTGTCGGAATACGATCCGATTGATATTGTCGGGACGGGAGGCGACAATAAAAATACCTTCAACATTTCCACGGCAAGCTGTTTTGTCGTGGCCGGCGCAGGGTATAACGTCGTGAAGCACGGAAACTACGGTGCGACCTCCGTCAGCGGGGCATCCAATGTCATGGAATCGCATGGGGTGAAATTTACCGTCGAAATCGGAAAACTTAAAAAATCGTTGGACGAATGTCATTTGGCATATTTACACGCTCCGCTTTTTAATCCGGCATTGAAAACGGTGGCCGGAGTCCGGAAACAATTGGGGGTGCGAACATTTTTCAATGTACTCGGGCCGTTGGTGAATCCCGTTTGCCCGAGAATCAACATGTTGGGCGTTTTCAATCTCGGAATGGGTCGTTTGTATTATTATATGTATCAACATCTGGGCGGTCGATTTTCGGTGGTTCACAGTTTGGACGGATATGATGAAATTTCGCTGACCGGCGAATTTAAAGTGATCACCGCTTCGGGCGAGCAAATTTACATCCCCGAAGAAATCGGCTTCATTCGGAATGTCGAATCCGATCTTTTCGGCGGAAATTCGGTGGCCGACGCAGCCGTTGTTTTCGACAACGTATTGCATGACAAAGCGACTCTTCAACAAAAAAATACGGTGATCGTAAACGCTGCTTTTGCCATCCGAACCATCAATCCGGATTTGCCTCTGGACGAAGCCGTTCATCAGGCAACCGTTTCCGTCGAAAGCGGTAAAGCATTACAAGTATTCGAAAAATTTTTAACGATAAACAAATAAATCGGCGAGGTCGAATATTCCCGTCGAAAAACGTTGTTTTCTTTATTTTTTTACTGTTTATTTTTTACATGATCATGGATATTTTAGATAAAATAATTGCACAAAAAAGAATCGAATTGCGGCATTATCGGGAGGCGATCAGTTTAGAAGAACTTGAATCACGGGTGTTTCATCATCCTAAACGTTCGTTGAAAGAATCGTTGTTGAAAGCGGATGTACCGATTATCGCGGAATTTAAACGAAAATCGCCGTCAAAAGGATTTATCAACGAATATGCGAAAATATCGGACATCATTCCCGGTTATACACGTGCCGGGGCCGCAGGTATTTCGGTACTTACGGACGAGAAGTTTTTCGGGGGATCGATCTCCGATTTAAAACAGGCACGGGAATTAACGGATGTTCCGTTGTTGAGAAAAGATTTTACGATCGACGAATACCAATTGTATGTCGCAAAAGCCATCGGCGCAGATGCGGTGTTGTTGATTGCAGCCGCATTGACGCCCGGACAGACATTGAATTTGGCCCGGAAATCCGGGGAACTGAATTTGGAGGTTTTGCTGGAATTGCACGATGAAAGTGAATTGGATCATATCAACGAATATGTCGACATCGTAGGGATCAACAATCGCAATCTCAAAACATTTTCCGTGGATTTGGAGGCTTCGATCCGCTTGGCCGGTCGACTGCCGAAAGAGTTTGTCCGGATTTCTGAAAGCGGAATTTCCCGCCCCGAAACGGTCGTTCAATTAAAACAAGCCGGTTTTCAAGGATTCCTGATGGGAGAAAATTTTATGAAAACAGACGATCCGGGAAAAGCGCTGGAGGAATTTATCGGGCAAAGCAAAAATCGGGATCTATTTTAAACACCGGATACTTTTGAGTTGCGCTCAAGTTTTTTATCGTTTACTGTTTATCTGTTACTTTTTTCCGTACTTTTGTTTTGTTTTAAAATAAATTATGTACGCATGAAAAAAGATTCCTACAAACAGATTACTATTTATGCGGCATTGTTGCTTATTGTCGTTTTGTTGATTTTATTATTGAAAGAATACGGCAATAGGGATAATAAGGTGGGAAATGCCGTTATCGGAGATCCGGGCGATCGGGATTATACCGAAATAAAGGAAGACGGCGTTTTACGTGTCGTAACGGAATATAATACGATGGGCTATTTTGTTTCAGGCGATACCATTTCGGGGTTTCAATATGATCTGGCGAAACTGTTCGGCAAAAAGATGGGGCTGCAAGTGGAGATTTATCCTGAAATGGATTTGAAAAAAAGTATCGACGGATTAATAAGAGGCGATTATGATGTGATAGCCCGCAATATTCCGGTTACGAGTGAACTACGGAAAGAGTTGAATTTTACGCAGCCGATTATGTTGAACAAACAGGTGCTGGTGCAGCGTACCGCCAAATACAACAACGGGATTCAACCGATTCGCAATCAGTTGGGATTGGCCGGAAAAACGTTGTACATCCCTGAAAATTCTCCGAGTTTGTTGCGGATCCACAACTTGTCGGTGGAAATCGGCGACACCGTACAGGTGAAAGAAATGGAGAAATACGAAAGCGAACAACTGATCATTATGGTGGCAAAAGGAGACATTGATTATGCCGTATGCGACGAAGCCATCGCACAGAAAAATAAATCCCGTTTTCCCGAAATCGATATCGAGACCGATATCAGTTTCACGCAGTTGCAGGCCTGGGCCGTCAGGAAAAATTCTCCCGAACTTTTAGACAGCTTGAATGCATGGATCGAACAATTGAAGATAAACAACGAAATCGATAAAATTCAACGACAATACATCAAATAGTTAAGAGTTAAGAATTAAGAGTTAAGAATCATAAATTAACTCTTAACTCTTAACTCTTAACTCTTAATTCTTAACTTAATAAGTGTGGATATAAAAACTTTTTTTGAAAACGACCGTTTCGCTAAAAATGCAGGCATTGAATTGATTGAAGCCGGAAACGGATATGCGAAAGTTTCGATGCAGGTGAAGGATATGCATTTGAACGGCGGGAATGTCGTGCAGGGCGGAGCGTTGTTTACTTTAGCGGATTTTGCATTTGCCGTGGCCGTCAATTCACATGCAAAGCTTACCCTTTCGATTCAAAGCAGCATCAATATTTTTAAGTCCGAAACAGCCGGAATGCTTTTTGCCGAAGCCAGAGAAGTATTTTCTCATTCGAAAGTATGTAATTGTCAGGTCGATATAACCAACGAAAAAGGAGAGTTGATCGCGACTTTTACCGGCACCGGATTCAGAAAAGACATAAAGCTTCCTTTTGATGCGATTTCCGAAAAATGATGATTCGCCGGGTAAAAAAATATATTGAAGACAATCATCTTTTGACCGATTCGGCAAAGGTGATAGTCGGAGTGAGCGGCGGGGCCGATTCTGTCGCCTTGTTGGATATGTTGTGCCGTTTGGGATACCGATGTGTTGTTTGTCATTGTAATTTTCGGTTGCGTGGAAATGAATCCGTGCGAGATGAGTTATTTGTTCAAACAATGGCTTCGGTGTATGCATTGCCTTATTATAAAACGGATTTTGATACGGAAGAATTTGCCGGATGCAATAAAATTTCGGTGGAGATGGCTGCACGCGAATTGCGGTATGATTGGTTTGAAACAATGCGGGTGCAATTGAAAGCCGATGCGGTGGCTGTGGCGCATCATCGGGACGATTCGGTTGAAACGGTGCTGTTGAATCTGGCGCGGGGAACGGGGATTCGCGGATTAACGGGCATTCGTCCGAAAAACGGAAAAGTGATCCGTCCGTTGCTTTGTTTGACCCGGAATGATATTTTAACGTATGTCGATGAACGGGAGTTGACTTTTATGACCGACAGTACGAATAAAGACGTCATTTATATCCGTAATTTCATTCGCCGGGAAATTATTCCTTTGTTTGAACAAATAAATCCGGAATTTCGGGAATCTGTTTTACGGACAATCGACTATTTATCGGGAACGGAATCTTTTTATCGGCAGATGATCGAACAGTATAAACAGAAAGTGATTCAACAACATGAAAATCAAGTCAGAATATCAATAGCCGGGATTTCGGCTTCCGCTTCTCCGATAACGCTGCTTTTTGAAATTTTGTCGTTATACGGATTTAATTCGTCGGATGTGTCGGATGTTTATGAATCGCTGAACGGGATTTCGGGGAAAGAATTTTTTTCGAAGTCGCACCGGTTGGTTAAAGATCGGGAATATCTTATTTTAACGGAAAATCAAACATCGACGGAGAATGATCTCTCTTTTCCGGTTCCGGAAAATACGACTGAATTGGAGAATCCGATTGCATTGCGATTTTCGGTCATTGAAAAGAATGAGGCGTTTGTATTGCTCAAAAGCAAAACGATTGCCTGTTTCGATGCCGATATGATTAAATTTCCGTTGATGTTGAGGCATTGGAAATCGGGCGATTGTTTTGTTCCTTTCGGCATGACGGGAAAGAAAAAACTCAGCGATTATTTTTCCGACCGGAAATTCAGTCTGATCGATAAAGAAAATATTTGGTTATTGTGTTCCGGAAACAATATTATCTGGATTGTCGGTGAACGTATCGATAATCGATTCAGAATCAATGATCAAACGAAAAGAATACTTGTCGTTGAAGTTAAGAATTAAGAGTTGAAATGTCGTAAATTGGTTGAGTATGTGGAAAAAACAATTTATATTTTAAACACCAAGTCGTAAAGACGGAAAGACGCGAAGTTTAAATTTTTTGTGACTTTGTATCTTTGCATCTTCACGTTTAAAATATTATAAATTAAAATTTTACATATATTTATTGTGAATTAATTGGTTGTTTTCCGTGTCGAAAAAAAATAAATATTATGTTGTTTGGGTAGGGTTGAAGCCCGGTGTTTACGATGACTGGGAGGAATGCAAAAAGCAGGTGGAGGCTTTTGAAGGAGCCAAATACAAGGGATTTCCGGATAAAGAAGAAGCCGAAAAAGCGTTTCGGCTGTCTTATTTCGAATATATGAGAAAGAAGCCTGTATTGAATCGAAACAATCCGAATATCATATCCGACAGCATCGCCGTGGATGCCGCATGCAGCGGAAATCCGGGGCCGATGGAATACCGGGGCGTATATGTCAAAACAAATATCGAAATATTCAGAATGGGGCCTTTACAAGGCGGTACCAACAATATCGGCGAGTTTTTGGCGATCGTGCACGCGCTGGCGTTGCAAAAAAACAATCATAAGAATCTGCCGATTTATTCCGACAGTATCAATGCGTTGCTGTGGGTGAAGAATAAAAAGTGCAAAACCAAGTTGGAGCGTACCGAAGAAAACAAACCGATTTTCGATTTAATTACCCGCGCCGAAAAGTGGCTCCAAGAAAATACATTCACCACCCCTTTGCTGAAATGGCAAACCGAAGATTGGGGTGAAATTCCCGCCGACTTCGGAAGAAAATAAATAATTGCTCCTTTCAAATTTTTTTTTGTTTGCTTATTTTGTCACATTTTTTTGTTTTTGCACAATAAGAAAAGTATTGTTGAATAGATATATAGATGACCCTTATTTTTTTATGGTTCCCTTAGTAGCTCGGTAATATATCCGGTTTCAGCCCTTATTCGTTTATTTCAGGAGATTTTATCGACTTTTATTCTATTAAAATAGAAGGGAATAAGGGTGAGATTGGTTAACATGGTATCAACTGTTAAAAGGACTTTTTAGGGAATAAGATTTTTATTTTAAATCTATGTAAGATTAACAATACTTGAAAAATTGCAACAATGATTTCTCATAAAAAAGGTGTGCCGAGAAATTATTGACACACCTTTTTCTTGATTTACATTGACATTTGTGGAGCCGGAGGGAAAATATTCTACATGTCTAATCCTCTATAAGATAGCTACTTATTTGTGTCTTTAATTGTATATTCTTTATTTGTGTCTGTAATTGTCTCTTTTTGTTATTATAAATTACTCTCATTGCTGGCTTGACAAACTTGCACTGGTACAGTTTTCCTATTCCCTTCCATCTAATTCCCCTCCAGAAGGAAAAGATCTTAAACATAGAGATATTTATATTCTGCATATTTTTAAAACGTAAGAACATATCCGATGATCTTATTATAAAAAATATTATATATCACATTGTTTTTACTGATGGTAATGAATTCATCAGAATTGAAGTTCACATAGTCAAATTCGTTTTCCGGATTGAGTTCAATAGAATATCCTCCTTCAGTCATAAATGCTATTTTCTTTTTCACATTGTAAACTTGGTCTAAAGCTTCTAAAGCGTTTGGATGATAAAAGGGTTCACCTAATTGTATCAGATCTCTTATCTTTAAATCTTTAAATAATATTTTTTTCTTATACATGTCTCATTTATTTATTTATTAATATTTGTATTGTTCTCTCTTTTTCTTCCAATAATTTTTTTAAATGCTCAATTTCAGTAGCTTGCGAATCAATCATTATGTTTCCATTACCAACTTGATTTTTATCGCCATTAAGCAGTCTATATTTGCCTATAACCGTCTGCAAAAATAACCTCCTAATTTATTAATAGCCTTAAAATTAATAAAATAGGTTGTTTTTGTGGAGTATAGCGGACTCGCGATAAACCCTCAATACATTATGTCCTAATATTTTATTTGTGTCTTTTATTGTCTATTGATTTTTAATTGTCTATAATCGTCTGTATCTTTTTATCCTACTTGCTTGGGTTATATGTTATTTGTTTTGCCATTTTTAGTTATTATTTTAATTACTTATTCAATATTTCCAAATTATTTTCTCCAAATATGAGCTTTAAAACTTGTTCTTTTTTTTCCTTTTTCAGTTCAATTTGAATAGTAACCTTCTCTTCAATTAACAAATTGTTATTTAATATCATATCAGAATCAATATTTTTTTTTGGATGCGTAATAATATCTGTGATATCCATCTCAAATATTATTGCAATTTGTTCTAGCGTTTTAAATTGCAAGCCTCTTTCTCCGTTCATTATAAGAGCATATCCTGCTTGCCTCATTCCTAATTTGGATGCAACATATTCTTGCGTATATCCCTTTAAATTGCGTATTTGCTCTATATTCCTTAATGTTTTTTCTAACACTGTTTCCATGCTTGTAAAGTTATTCGTTTGATAGTTAATAACTTGTAATAATATTATTGAAATATATTGCAGTTTGCTTGCTTTTTATTGCATATTGCAATACATTTGTGGCGTAAAATTGCACAAGGCGGGTAAAATTACACAAAAAATTAAAAACTAATGAATATGAATTATTTTAGAGAGTACATGAGATCGGTTCCGAATGGAGAATATTGCTCTATTAAGAATAAGATTATCACAAAATGTCATATTTCGGATGAAATATGGAGGAATTGGCTAAATGGGAGAACGGCTGTGCCGAAATTAGCAAAACCGATTATTGAAGAAATAGCAGGAAGGAAAATATTTGAAATAGATTTTATTGAAGAATAAAAATTAGCGACACACCTAAATAAACTCATTCTTTTTTAATATTAAAAAAACAAAGACATGTATTCGATTAAACAATTTGAAAGCGCATTATTAGCACAGAAGGTACTTCCCGGATATGAAATATTTCTGGGAGATAAAGATGCGGGAATGCATCGAAAGTATGTGAGAAAAGCAACCGGTTATTTGGAAGCAGATGGAAATCTAAAACTTCATTGTTGGAATGATAAAGGTGAATGCCGGCTCTATTACAAGGACGGAGAGAGAGTTCCGGAACATGATTTAAAATTTTCATGATTAAAATAGAAATAATATTTTCTTTGCAAGATGCCATAGGCTTTTTTCGGGGTAATGGATTTAAAGTCGAATTTCAGGATATGGAAGTTGATTTTACCGACCATTACGGGAAAATCTATACGGAAACAGTGAAAACATGGGTAGTATATAATCCTTACACGGATAAACCCGAATTTATTGAGCCTGTCTTTAAAAAACATCTTGACCGAAAAAAGAAAAACTTATTTCTCGATGACAGTAACAAACTTGATTTATACAATCTTTTTGATAAAACAACATGAAAACTCAGTGGGATAGTTTGACAAAAGACTTAAACGCTCTGATGGAAGATGTCGGAAATATATTGAACGGCCTTCGGCCCGGGAAAGATGTGGCCAAGTTGGAAAAAACATTCATATCCCGATGCTCAACCATCTGCAAAAAGATTGACGAGTTTGATCAGTTCATGGAGGGCAAACCGGCGCTTTCGATTGAATATCCGTTTGATTCGGGGGAATTTAAAACGGCATGGGAATATTACAAGTATTATTTGGAAGAAGTACATCACTTCAGAATGGAAAGTACGGTTGAAAATAAGCGGTTAACAATGCTTTATCGGTTATCCGGTAAAAATGAACAAAAA
This sequence comes from Candidatus Azobacteroides sp., assembly GCA_009787405.1. Taxonomy (GTDB): domain Bacteria; phylum Bacteroidota; class Bacteroidia; order Bacteroidales; family WRGA01; genus WRGA01. The sequence continues at coordinate 2,455 of WRGA01000109.1, read as the reverse complement.
GCCGTTGATATGCTGGATTTTCTGATTTCCTCAAGGTATAAAAGCTTATTCAAACCCTCTGATAAACAGTTAACCGGTGAAGAACCGGCTACGGTTATTGAATCATCGGTTCCTTTCTCTCTTAAAAAAGAAACTCAGCTATAAAATTGTATAAACTTACACAAAAAATAAGAATTTATGAGTGAAAATAAACAACTGATTGAGATAAAACCGCCGAAAAGTCCGTACATAAAAGGCAAAGTGCATACAATACGGGGTATTCCTTGCGCATATTGTAACGGAAACGGATATTTTACTTCCGAACAAACCATACACAATGAACACGAAAAAAATCCGTGTCCTGTGTGTAAAGGCGCCGGGAAAATGCAGGCGAAAGTAGTCGTGGGATGGTTGCCGGACAATGTTTAATAGCGCAAGAAACACACAGTAAACCCGAATAAATAATCATGGAAGGAAAGAGAAAACAATAAAAATGATGGAAGTTTTAACAGCGGGTGATTCCGGAGTGAAATCCAGACCTTATAAAATAGGCGAATGGAGCAAAGCCGTCAATGATTTCCAAGACACTTTCGGTATAGGCATTTCGTCATTTTATGACGGATTTATAACACTCATAGTCGGGAAAATTTGCATTGATCCGTTCAAATTCGATGATTATTTGCATAAGGTACATGGCGAATACGAGAAGCAAGGTCTGTCAATGCGAAAATTAATTATACAAAAATACGGCAAAGAAGCCGCCGGACTAATAGATATACTGATATGATTTACGGATACATCAGAGTAAGCACGGATTCACAAGACGCTGAAAATCAGAAAATAGGAATAAATTCTTTAGCCAAAAACAAAGGAATCATGGTTGAAAAATGGATTTCGGACGATGGAGTTTCAGGAACGGTAGATTATCATAATCGAAAGCTTGGAATATTAATGAAAAGATTAAAGAGAGGTGATATAGTGTTAGTTTCCGAGATATCCAGGCTTGCAAGGAATATGTATATGCTTTTTGAAATTCTAAAATATTTGGCGGAAAGCCAAATCGAGATGTACACAGTAAAAGATGGATATACGCTTGACGGAACGATTACGAGCAAGGTTTTGGCTTTTGGTCTTGGGTTGGCGGCTGAAATTGAACGAGATATGATCAGTAAGCGGACAAAAGAAGGACTTGAAGCCAGACGTAGAGCAGGCGTCGTACTTGGACGCCCGATTGGAAGCAAATCGAAAACAAAAAAACTTGACGAAAAAGCAGAACAGATAGCCGAATATTTGAAAAAAGGACTTGGTTATTCTGCCATTGCACGGCTGACAAAAAGCCACAGACTGACAGTTTCCGATTATTGCAAGAACAATGATTTAGAAAAATATAAAATCAACAATCCTGTAACCCGGAATAGAAAGGAAAATCAACTTATAACAATAATGTCAAATCCAAAGCATTCTGCATATCAAATTCAGCAATTAAAGATAGAAAATGATACAATACTTGAAATATATATTAAATGCGGATTCTCACTTGACGGATTACGCAAAGATATTGGCATTGGAAGTCAACAAACATTACGCTCATTTTTAAAAAAACGTGGCATTTGGGATAAAATAGTCGAGCTGAATGCAGAGCAGCGTAACAAGATTAAATCATTATGTCAAATTGAACGGGAATCAGGTGTTTCTCGAAGAAAAAAGTAAATTTTAATCTTTATGAATAATTATGCATATAGACAATGAAAAAAGAGTTGAAAATAGACTACCGGAGCTTGATTCATGCGGGATTGGCAGTGAGTGTATACGATTTAAATACTAACCCTTATAAATGATTAATTATGAATAAAACAAAGGAAATAAAAATAAGATATAACAAAATGCTTAATATAATTAACAGAAATTTAGGAAATATAAATATGGATAACAGGACTAATTGTTATATATGCAAAGAATGTAATCATATAACAAAAACAAAAGACATTGATAGAGGTGTAACACCAATGTTTTTTACATGTGAAAATTGTGGTAATAGTCATGCGCGGAGTTCATTTTATAATGATATTGCTCCCGAACTGACGCCGACTATTGAATGGTATCGCCCATCATTAGAAGAAACTTTGAATGCACATCCTGCATTACAACAGCATATTCTAAACGGCGGATTAAATTACAGAAAAATAAACCATAATGAGAGAGATTAAATTCAGAGGACAAAACCAATACCACGACCACGATTGGTTATACGGCTCTTATGTGCATTATGCTAAACCCGGTGTAGCCGAGTATTGCATATTAAACGGGGGAAAAGAGCTGCTTTCGGTTATTCCCGAAACCGTCGGGCAGTTCACAGGACTATTCGACAGGAACGGAAAGGAAATCTATGAGGGCGATGTATTAAGTGGAAAGTTTTTGGTAACAGGAGACAGAAAGGCGATGGTTATATTCTTTGACCGGGCGGCATCTTTTATGA
>WRGA01000108.1 GCA_009787405.1 Candidatus Azobacteroides sp. | reverse complement strand
CTTCGTCAAACGAATCTTTAGAATTTGTGCTGCTATACATAACTTTAGAATTAATATCAATTCATGGCATTATCAAATCTAATTTACATAAACTCTATTGTATTCGTAGATTCGGATGATTGGTAGATATAAATTATCTAAAAGATCTGGTCGATGTTCTTATTTATGAGAAAAAAGGATTGATTATTCAAGGATTTTCCTATTTTAAAGAAGGGAAAATTGAAAAAATACTGAATTTTGATGATTTATTATTATTTCAACCAAATTTTTTACGAGCATTTACTGAAAAGAAAATAGAAAAATATGGTTATCCTTTTTCAAAAGGATATAACAGGTCAATTATAGAAAATCATAAGTTAAGATTCGACGAATCTATCCATTATTCAGAAGATTTGCTTTTTATGTTGTCTTATATACAATATGCAGAGTATATTCGGTTTGTTTCCAGTAGCAATTACAACTATAGAAGAGATATGAATATAGGTTTATCTCATAAATACAACTCTTATGAGTCGGAATATTCATTATATGTACAATACAAAACCATTATTCATAATCTTTTAAAATCGGAACAGAAAAAAATATGTTTCTTTTTTATGGAAAAAAGCGATAGTGATTTCAGAGAAAAATTACAGGAGAAAATAGAGTTTTTTTAGGAAAGAATCCGATATACAAATCATTTGGGTTGACGAATTTATTTCAAAAAAACTGATGAAAACATTGTTTGATCAATCATTTTGTGTACTTTTGACTTACAAAATGCTGGAAGCCTCAAGCGGAATTTTCGGACATGCGGTTACTGCCAAAAAAATAATTATTGGAAGTTCCTATGGACTGTTAGGGGAATTAATAAATGACTATGAGTTGGGAATTACGATAGATAAGATAGGTGGAAAGAGTATTGCAGAATCAAAGAAAAGAGCAAGTCGTATTATTAATGAAAATATTGTGATGACAAATTATAGGTTATTAAATACATCGTTAGATTTTTCAAGAACTATATTTAGTAAATAAAATGAAAATCATATTAAGAAATATTATAAAATATAAACTCTATTATCTTTTAGGATTGATATTTTTTATAGTAAATTTTAAAAATGGTAGATTTTATGATGTATCTATACCTGTTTATATTTTATTTTTTATGGATAACTCTGTGTATATAGCATCCGTGTTAATGCTTTTGTCTCTAATTTTAAATTTAACTAAAATATTAAAAAAAAATAAAATTTCATCTGGTGTTTTTTTCTTTTTTCTTTTTCAAGCTGTTGTAATATTATCCTCCAAAGAAAAAATTGATGTTATATTGCAGAGAATGATATTTCTGCTAATAGTGTTTTATTATTTTATTTATGTAGTATCGACCTTAAAATTATCCGATATTATCTTGGCTATATGTTGTGGCATTTTTCTACATACTCTTATTAATTTTATATGTTATTTTTATTTTCCATCTCTATTTTCGGGTGGTAGATTATCGGGCATAAGCGGTCATCCCAATTATACAGGTATTGTGTCAGCATTTAGCATTACTTTTTCTTTGTACTATTTGCTTTTTCAAATGCAAAAAAGATCATGGTTTTTAATAATGGTTTGTATAATAATGGTTTGTATAGGAATTTCTGTTTGTATTTTTTCAGATTCACGAAATTCTATAGGCATGATTTTAGTATCATTATTTTATTTTTTATTTTGTAAAGTAGAAAATAATTCATTAAAAATCCTAATAATAGCAATTATATTGCTATTGTTATTAATTTTGTTTAATCTAAATTTACGGCTTGAAGATATAGATTATACAGGAAGAAGTTTTAACCGTGACAAGACATGGGCTATATTAATGAAAGAAGCAATGCAATTTAATTTATTTGGGATAGGACGAATAGACATAAATGCGACAGCTAATAGTTATTTATTTGCTATTGCTGCTTCGGGAATAATAGGTGCGATTTTTTTCTTTTTAAGCATTTATGAAATAATAAAAAAATATTTTATAGAACATAAGAGGAAATATCTAAACCATATAATTTTATTTAGATCACTTATTTTGACAATGGCTTTTTCGGCTTTGTTGGAAGGTTTTTTACTTGACCAAATCAGTATTCCTGTATATTTATATTGGTTTTTATTAGTAATTAATATTAATGGAAAAATTTATGTTATCAAAAAAAAAGGAACAGAAAATAGCATATCTCATAGAGGCTCATAATGATGTTGAAAATTTGAAAAGGTTAGTTGAACAATTAAATTTTAATGCAGATTTCTTCATCCATATTGATAAGAAAACTAATATTGAACCCTTCTTACGGGAAATTAATTTGTCTAATTTGTTTTTTATCGACAAGGGAAAAAGAATTAAGGTTTTTTGGGGGGGTATATCTCAAGTAAGAGCAATTTTATTAATGATGAATGAAGTTATTGCAAAAAATTATAATTATAAAAAAGTAGTATTATTATCCGGTGCAGATTATCCGATTAAAAGCAATTCATATATTCACTCTTTCTTTGATAAGTATAAATATGTGAATTTTATTAGAGGAATGAATATAACTAAAGCAAATCATCCTAAATATAATCAATGCATATGTAAATATCATTTTTTTAATTTTAGTTTTATTAATAAGGAAATTACAAGAGGTGTAAGGAAGATATTGTATATAGTGGTAAATTATTTTTTTTCTAAAAGAAATTTTATCAATATAGATAAATATACATTGGATATTTTTCATGGATCATCATGGTGGGCGTTAAATATGGATTTTTTAATATATGTAATGGAGAATAAAAAATTAAGAAGATCCATGGATGCGTATTTTAGGTATTCGTTGGCGTCAGATGAGAAATTTTTCCATACTATTTTTTTTAATTCTCAATATGCCAACACAAATACTGAGGGTGGTGGGGAGCCGTTTTACCCTGCCACATCAAAATTTGCGAATTTACACATTATTGATCAATCCCTACAAAAATACTTCACTATTGAAGATTTTGAGTACATAAGAAATTCTGATAAGTTGTTTGTGCGAAAAGTTTCGACTGAGAAGTCAACAGAATTATTGAATAAGATTGATGAATGTTTATTAAGATAAGTGTGGAAAATAAAATAATATTTTTACAGCCATTTATACCTCATTACCGCGAAGAATTTTTTCAACTGCTGGGAGAAAAAGTCGATCGGGATATTTATGTGTATGAAAGCAGTCCGACTAAATTGAAGTATTTTCAACAGAGTAATATTAATGTGAAAAACATTGGAAATATACAATGGAAAGGATTCCTTATTTATAATCCGATACCGTTTTTATCCGGCAAGTATGACACAATTGTGTTGATGTGGCATTTTGGGCACATCACTACGTGGTTGCTTTTACTGACAAAATTTATTCATCGGAAAAAAATGATACTTTTCGGGCAGGGTATCTCGGTTAAACGTTATTTAAAAGAAGAAATTAAGCCGGATTGGAAATTAAAATACCAGTTGAAGTTGGCGGATGGCGCATGGGTATATATGGAAAAAGAACAAAAACAGTGGGCCCGAATTTTTCCCCGAAAACCGATTGAGGCACTGAATAATACAATAAGTAATATTTCAGAAATAGTTCAAACGGAAATTGCGGCAACCGATAAGAACAAAAATAAGAAAAAATATGGTATCACACAGCGCCGGATATTATTGTTTTGTGCCCGTTTTGAAAATCCCTATCGCAGGGTAGATTTGCTGATTGAAACGATTAAGCGACTTCCTTCCGACGAATTTGGGGTTATCATTATCGGAGCCGGAGTATTCAAGCCTGATTTCGGAGAATATCCAAACGTTTATGATTTTGGAACTGTTTATGACAATCAGATAAAATACGAGTTATTTTCAATCGCTGATATTTATTTTCAACCGGGTTGGGTCGGGCTTTCAATAGTAGAGGCCATGGCTTATTCACTTCCTGTATTTACATTTAAACGCACGGATGAGATAAAACAATGTGTTGAATATTCATATATTTCTGATAAAGAAAACGGAATGTTGTTTAACAATATGGAAGAGTGTCTTCAAGTATTGCAAAATATAACCGATGATGAAATAAATGCCATGGGAAACAATGCCCGTCAAATGGTAAAGGAGAAATTATCGGTAAGTAGTATGGTTAATAATGCTTTAAATATATTTGTATGAAAATCCTTCATTACATACCCTCTCTTGACTGTTCCTCCGGTGGAACAACCACCTATATGCAGTTATTGGCAAAAGAATTGGGAAAATCGGTAGGATTACATATTGCTACTCATTTTTCAACGCAACAGGTACCGATTGAAAATGCACAAATTCATTACTTGTCCGCTTCTTTGCTGCAAATAAGACGCATAAAAAAACAATGGCAGGAATTATTAACAACAATCCGGCCCGATACGGTTCATGTCAATTGCTGTTGGATGCCCTTGTGCGCCCTTACGCAAAAATGGTCACAACAATTGGGGTATAAAGTCATTCTTTCTACACATGGCATGTTAGACCCTTGGATTATGAAACGAAATTATATTACAAGGAAACTACCTGCTTTATGGTTGTATCAAAAAAAGGCTGTTAAAAAAGCTGATTATATTCATGCAACATCTGAATTGGAAAGAGATAATTTATTACAAATCGGATATAATAAGAATATTGCAGTAATACCAAATGGTGTTAATGTAAATAATATAGAGATAAAAACATGTTGGAAAAAAAACAAAACAATACTTTATTTATCGCGTATTCATCATCAGAAAGGGATAGAACTTCTTATTCAAGCGATAATTCAATCGAAGGATGCTTTCAATAATTATAAATTTATTATTGCAGGAAATGGTGATGAAGTATATATTAATTCATTAAAAGAAGTGATCCAGAGAGCAGAATTAATAACATTATTTGACTTTGTGGGTGGTGTATATGGTGATAAAAAATGGGAATTATTTCAAAAAGCTGATATTTTTGTTTTACCGACTTATAGTGAGTGTTTCGGAATTGTTGTAGCGGAAGCATTGGCTTGCGGAACGCCGGTGATTACCTCCAAGGGTACCCCTTGGCATGAACTGGAAACTCATCGTTGCGGTTGGTGGATTGATAATGATGTAAATACCATTGCAGAAACATTAAAGGAAGCGATTGCCTTATCTCAGGAAGAATATCAACAAATGGGAATAAGAGGGCGGGAATTAATAAAAAATAATTATTCGATAGAAATTGTTGCCGGGAAAATGACGCAATTATATAAATGGATTTTAGAAGAAGGCAAAAAACCGGAATTTGTATATGAGTAAAATATTTCCGGAAAACGTCTGGTTAAAATAAATATCAATTAGAATATGAGGTGTGTTGAAATTCCGAAAATAAACCTTTCTCAATATAAGAGAGCATCAAGTAGAAAAGAGCAAATTGTCCGGTTCATTTGGAATATTGTATGGACTTTGTTTGCCCGTCCTATTCCCCGTGCGATATTGAATGGGTGGAAAATATTTCTGCTTCGCTGTTTCGGAGCTAAAATACATGGGACATCCACGGTTTATTCAGGAGCTAAAATTTATGCTCCTTGGAACTTGGAAATGGGAGCCTATTCATGTATTGCTTCGGGAGTAGATTTCTATAATGCCGACAAAATCAAGATAGGTTCTAACGTGGTTATTTCTCAGAAGGCTTCATTATACACTGCTTCTCATGATATTACATCGGCACATAATAAATGGTTTTCCAAACCGATTACAATTGAAGACCAGGTATGGATTGCAGCCGAGAGTTTTATAATGGCAGGCGTAACCATCGGTGAAGGTGCCGTAGTCGGTGCTCGTGCAGCCGTTTTTAAAGACGTTGAACCTTGGACGGTGGTGGGAGGAAATCCTGCGAAATTCATCAAAAAACGCGAAATAAAAAATTAACCATGCTCGATATTTCTGTCATCATACTTACATATAACGAAGAACTACACATTCAACGTTGCATAGAGAACATTCTCCCCATTGCAAAGGATATTTTTGTGGTCGATTCGTTTTCTACCGATAGAACGGTGGAAATAGCCCGATCGTTAGGAGCCGGAGTATATCAAAATAAGTGGGAAAACAACCACGCAAAACAGTTTAATTGGGGTTTAACCCATTTGCCCATCACAACAAGATGGATATTGCGTTTGGATGCCGATGAATATTTGACGGAAGAATTGGTACAAGAAATACAAAAAAAACTGCCTTATTCGGAGAAGGATGTTACAGGCATTGTGTTGAAACGAAAACAATATTGCTTTGGGAGCTGGGTACATCCGTTAAAACTTTTGCGAATATTTGAAAATGGTAAAGGTGTTTGCGAACAGCGGTGGATGGATGAACATATCCAACTGTCGGAAGGGAGAGTGATGGAATTTGAACACCTGTTTTTAGACCATAACCTGAATACCTTTGGTTGGTGGATACAAAAACACAACGGTTATTCTATTCGAGAGGCTATTGATTTATTGGACGTAGAGCTTAACTTGTCGGATAAAAACCGCATGGCAATTAATATCGGAAAAGAGGCGATTGAAAAACGGAATAAAAAACTCAAATATGCACGTTCTCCTTTGTTTTGGCGTTCGTTTTTCTATTTTGTATATCGGTATATTTTCAAATTAGGATTTTTACAGGGCAAGGCGGGTTTTATTTGGCATTTTTTCCAAGGTTGGTGGTATCGTACTTTGGTAGATGTCAAAATTTTTGAAATAAAAAAAGCTTGCGGAAACGATAAGGAAAAAATAATTGAATATATAAAAATAAATTATGGCATTGATTGTCGAAACAGTTAAATAAATCCATGAAAGTTTCCATCATAACCACCAGTCTCAATCGTGTCAACACTATTCGAGATACCATCGAAAGTGTTTTGCGTCAAGATTATTCGGTGATCGAATATATTGTTGTCGATGGAGCCTCTATCGATGGTACGGTAGATATTATCAATTCCTACAGGGAGAAAATATCAGTCGTCGTATCCGAACGCGACACAGGCATTTATAATGCAATCGATAAAGGCATCCGCGTGGCAACGGGCGATATTGTCGGTTTAATGCACTCTGATGACGTCTTTTTTGCCGACAATGTCATATCGTCAGTCGTGGAAGCATTTAAGAAGAATGATGCAGATCTGGTTTACGGTAACGGTGTATTTGTGAATTCGAAAAATCGGATCATTCGAACTTGGATCAGCGGAGAATTTAGCAGGGTAAAGATCTCCAGAGGATGGTTACCCCTTCATACGACGGTATATATAAAGAAGTCGTTATTGGATGAGGATGGTCTGTATGACGAATCATATAAAATTTCGGCAGATTCCGAATTTTTGTTGCGATACCTGTATGAGTTTAATTTGGATGTTTATTATTTAAACAAGTATTTTGTCCGCATGAAAATGGGAGGGGTCAGTACCTCTCCATCCAAAATGTTATCGAAATGGAAAGAAGACTGGAATTTATACAAGAAGCACGGCTTAAATCCGTATATTGCTTTGCCTCGAAAGATTTTATCTAAAGTAAAACAATTCTTTTGATAATACCCTAACGGACGGAATGAAATACGCTGATGTCACCGGATCATTCTCTCTTATCGAATTTCCGTCGAAACATCAGCATATTACATATTCCGGTCACACGGAATGTCCAAAATAATCCTTACGATTGGAGTGAATTTTCCTCAGGGGCATTTTAATATTTTATTGAAAAAAAGTTCTTGAATGATGTTTTTCAGACTTTCCACCGTTTTTGCCAAAAGGCGTAAGCTTTCTTCCAATTCCAGAATTCTTGTTTCCATAAATAGTATGGTCGATTCATTATATTCCGAAGCATTAACATAATTCGATTGCTCTTGAGACCTTTTTTGGAAAACTGTACCCTCCTCTCTCTCATAAAATTCGATTATGGACGTCATGGACATTTCCAAACATTTTGCCACTTGATTTAACCTTTCCAAAGAAATGCCCGTCAGCCCTCTTTCTATTTTTGAATAGGCTGTTACGGAAATTTTCAATTCATAAGCCATGTTTTCCTGGCTTAATCCTTTTTTAACTCTAAGACAGCGTAAATAGTTACCAAATAGTCTCATAATAAATTAATTTTAAAAATTATAAAATAAGTGATATTATATCACATAAAAAATAATCGGAATATAAAAATATAAAACAATAAGTATCAATTAATTATTAGATTAAATGTATGATCACACAAAATGCTGACAAATATAATTCATTAATAATAAGTAATTTAAACTATAGGTTTTAAAATTAAACCTATGATTAAATCATAAAGTCATGCAAATAGTACAAACTATACCTTCAATAATATCATAAATATTCGATAAATATTATATGATAAGTTATCGATACAAAAATAGATATAAATTTTATATCTGATATACTTAATTCAAAAAATATATTGAAATATTCATGTTTTTAAAGTAATTTAACATATTGTATAAATACAAATTCTCCTGTAATTATAGCATTATATTAAATTACAGACACTTAACAGAAAAACGAAATGATAAGATTTATTGAGGAAACAGCTGGTATCATGCCAAAATTATATTACCTCACTTAACGATAAAAACGTTCCTCAAAGGAAAGGATAAAACAGGTCAAAAGGTTCTATCTACAAAGTTTAAAACACATTTTAACCATTTATTATGTTCGACAAACATAACGTTTTTGTGACATAAGCATGTCGCAAAAAGTAAGTTATGTTTTAAACGCCAAGTCACAAAGACAGAAAGACGTGAAGTTTAAAATCTTTGTGGGTTTGCATCTTCACGTTTAAAATATTATAAATTACATTCTGCCATGTACTTAATAACAATACCTGAAATTCGCTAAGAATTTTCCCGGGAAATCAAAAAGAATTGCCATATTCTACCGGGAATCAGCACCCCAAGACAATAATATCGCCGACCATCCGCCGGTAAATACGCTCTTCCCACGGAAGTTGCAACGATTTTGACCGACGGTCGAAGATCACTAAATAAGATTGAGCCGCCGCATCAATTTTGTCGCGATAGCCCTTTATTTGTTCCAAGCCTTCTTCTTCCACCGTTTGGGGCGTTTCATAGTCGTGAATCAATTTGATTTCGATGACAAACCATTTTCCGTTGTATTCCACGGCTAAATCCATTCGTCCGCGACCGGCGGCATATTCCCGTTCAATGCGTCCGCCGCCGTTGAGAATCCGCTGCAGGAATGCCATTAACAGCAAATGCGGAAACGCTTCGGAGTAATCCGATTTCTGTTCCCAGACATCGGCGTTGCGTCGCCAGAATTTTTGAAATTCCTTCATCAATTTATCCATATCCAAATTCCCGTCAGGCAATTGCCACGGCCAATCGGGAAAAGGAATCGCCAATTGAGGACTGAATGTCATCTGACGGGCCAATACTTCCCGATAAATCGGATTGGCGACCTGAGGCGTACCGTGTTCAATCGTGACAAGGCCCAAATCCAAACACAAACGAAATCCTTCGCTGTCGGCCAAACGAGGGTCGGGTTCGCCGCTCATCAACGCCTGCATCACATAACGAACGTCCGGATTTTCCAAACGGTAAGCCAACGCATCCAAATGCGTTTCACGCGCTTGGATCATTTGTTGACGGGCTTTCAGAATATGTTCGACGGTTACGGTTTCCGTATCGGTTTCATCCAAAACGCGCATGGTGGCCCGTTTCAACAAAGAATTGACAATCCACGGTTGTCCTTTCGACTGTTCATACACATAATCAAGCGCTTCCGATGTGATCTGTTGTCCGGTTTCTGTGGTACGTTGTGCAAATAGCCGGATGATGCCTTCTTTGGTAAAATTCGTCAGCATTGCCGAATCTTCTTTAATATTGAACGGCGAGCCGGGATTGGGAGCAACGCCGTCTTTCGAAGCGGTGATGTAATCTTTCAAATCACGCATCCCGACCAAAGCAACGGATACCGGGAACCGTCCTGTACCGCGTGTTACATAACCGCCTCGTAATAAGCGTAAAAAACGGATCAGCACATCGCCTTCCAGAACATCCACTTCATCGAAAAGAATCACCAACGGCTTTGGCGCCACCAACTCCGATAAACGCCTCAAGGTATCTGTAAATAATGATTCCGAGATACTTTTTTCGGGTGCAGGATCCGGAAAATCGGACTGCATGGCAGCTATACATATATTATGACTGATCAGACGCATCGCTTCATTAACATCTGTTACCCGCTGACAGGCTTCTACCGTTACATAAAAAGCGACATGATTACCGGTGGCATTGATTTCACGCATCCAACTCAGTAAAAATGTAGTTTTCCCTGTTTGACGCGGCGCATGAAGAACCCAATACAGCTCATCGCGGATATAACGATGCAATTGAGCGCCGACCAAACGTTCTTCGGGCGGCAACATGTAATGATCGACGGGATTACAGGGTCCCGACGTATTGAAAAATCGGATGCGTGACATGCTGTTTCAGTATTGTTGTATTGATTTACAAAGGTATAAAAGAATTTCCGTAAATTCATTACCTTTGCACGCTTGAAAATCAACGATAACGAATAAATCAGCATAAAATAATGGCATTACAATGTGGAATAGTCGGTCTTCCCAATGTCGGAAAATCCACTCTTTTTAACTGCTTGTCAAACGCAAAAGCTCAAGCTGCAAATTTTCCTTTCTGTACGATAGAACCGAATGTAGGTGTCATAACGGTACCGGATGATCGTTTAAACAAATTGGCGGAGTTGGTAAATCCGCAACAGATCGTTCCCGCCGCAGTTGAAATTGTTGATATAGCCGGATTGGTGAAAGGCGCCGGCAAAGGGGAAGGACTGGGAAATAAATTTTTGGCCAATATTCGCGAAACCGATGCGATTCTTCATGTTTTGCGATGCTTTGACGATGAAAATGTGGTTCATGTCGACGGTACGATTAATCCCGTGCGAGATAAAGAGATCATTGATGCCGAATTGCAATTGAAAGACCTGGAAACCGTTGAAAGCCGCATCCTGAAAGTACAAAAGCAGGCTCAAACAGGCGGGGACAAAAGCGCTAAATTGGTCTACGAGGTCCTTTGCCGATATAAAGAAGTTTTGGAACAGGGTAAATCAGCCCGTGTCGTTACTTTCGATACCAAAGATGAACAAAAAGCAGCTCGTGAACTTTTTTTGCTGACTTCCAAACCGGTGCTTTATGTTTGTAACGTGGATGAAAAAAGTGCGGTGACCGGAAATAAATATGTAGAAATGGTGAGGGATGCGGTAAAGAAAGAAAATGCCGATATCCTTGTTGTTGCCGCAAAAATAGAATCGGAAATCGCCGAATTTGAAACATACGAAGAACGCCGGATGTTTTTGGGCGAAATCGGATTGGAAGAGTCGGGAGTTGTGCGGTTGATCAAAGCCGCCTATAAGCTGTTGAACCTCGAAACCTATTTTACCGCAGGAGTGCAAGAAGTTCGCGCCTGGACTTATCTGAAAGGAAGTAAAGCGCCGCAATGTGCCGGTGTGATTCATACCGATTTTGAAAAAGGATTTATCCGGGCGGAAGTCATTAAATATGAAGATTATGTGAAATACGGTTCGGAATCGGCTTGCCGGGATGCAGGAAAAATTTCAATCGAAGGGAAAGATTATATTGTACAAGACGGCGATGTCATGCATTTCAGATTTAATGTTTAGCAAAATGATAAACACATGAAAATTCTCATTACCGGAGCAAGCGGATTTATCGGCAGTTTCATCGTTGAGCAAGCCTTAAGCGAGGGTTTTGAGGTATGGGCGGGCATTCGTTCCGGCAGCAGCCGGGAGTATTTGCAGGATCATCGGATTCGATTTATCGATTTGTATTTTTCCGATAAAACCAAATTGAAAGAACAATTATCGGAAGTTCGAGATCATTGCGGAAAATGGGATTTCGTCGTTCATAATGCGGGAGTGACAAAATGCAGGGATCGACGCGATTTTGACCGGGTGAATTTCCGGTTTACCGAAACCTTGACGGAGGCATTGATGGAATGCGATATGATTCCCGACAAGTTTATCTTAATGAGCAGCCTGAGCATTTTCGGTCCTGTAAAAGAAAATTCGGATGTTCCGATACAATCAACAGATGTTCCGCATCCGAATACCGCTTACGGGGAAAGCAAGTTGAAAGCCGAAACCCATTTGCAAAGTTTATCCGGCTTTCCCTATGTCATATTGCGTCCGACCGGAGTTTACGGGCCGAGAGACAAAGACTATTTTTTGATGATCAAGTCGGTTCGGCAAGGATTTGATTTTGCCGTCGGTCGAAAACCCCAATACATCACATTTATTTATGTGAAAGACTTGGTAAAAGTCATCTTCTTGATCATCCGGAATGAAAATATCATCCGGAAAGCCTATTTTATTTCCGACGGGAATGTATATACCGGAAAAGATTATTCATTGCTTGTTCAAAAAGCATTGAATAAAAAACGGGTGATCCGATTGACGCTTCCTTTGTGTTTCGTAAAAACAATATCCGTCGTCACTGAAAAAATTGTCGGGATTTTCGGGAAAACAAGTACTTTAAACAAAGATAAATATCATATCATCAAACAACGGAATTGGCGGTGCGATATTTCTGAATTACAGAGAGATACAGCTTTTAAAGCCGACTATGATTTGGCGAAAGGAGTAAAAGAAAGTATTGATTGGTATAAAAAAAACCGTTGGATTTAATACCCGGCAATTTGCTTGAAGATCTTCAATACTTGCGGAATGACAGGAGTTTTATCGTCATTGACAATCACATCGTCCGCATACATTATTCGTTCATTGTCGGAAAGTTGATTATTCATTCTTTCCTCCACTTTTTCTTCCGGCATTTTATCTCGTTTGACGACGCGGAAAACACGTAAGTCGACAGGGGCGGTTACGACAATGACCCGGTCGGTTTCTTTTTCGAATCCGGCTTCCAAAAGAATGGCCGTTTCAATGGCCACAACCGGCTTTTTTTGTCGTTCGGCCCACCGGTTGAAATCTTTTCTTACTTCGGGGTGGATGATACCGTTTGCCTGTTCGAGTGCTTTTTTATCATTGAAAATCATGGAGGCGAAACGCTGTTTGTTTAGCATGCCGTCGGAATATAAATCCTCCCCGAATAATGCTGTCAATTGTTTTTTGATTTCCGGAGAAGACGCCGTGATTTTTTTTGCTTCGATATCGGCGATATAAACAGGGATTCCCATGATTTCGAATAATTTGGAAACGACTGATTTTCCGCTTCCGATTCCTCCGGTGATACCGATTTTAATCATTTTTTCGTGGATTTTTCTTCCAACAAAACATCAACCTTATCCGCGCTCAGTCTGATATTGTCGATGGCGGCAGGATATTTTGACAGATCGATTTTCAGTTTTCCGATCGTATCCTTTTTGAAATCGAGATAATCGACGGTGGCTTGAAATTCGGGTTCTTTTATCGTGTTAAATTTACTTAACACGACAAAAAACGAAATTTTCACTTTTGCGGGAAACGTTCTCATGATGACATTTTGAGGAACATTGACCGGGTAAACGGGAATTTCGAGTGTTTTTTCGGTGAACTCTTCGACCGGAATCAAAACATTCACCCGGTCGGGAACAAATTTCACGCCGTTGATTTTTTTAAGAGCGGTTTTCCGGATCAGCGTATCTTGCAGATTTTTTTCTTCAAAATAAACGGTCGATGCCGTCGACAAGGTATCCAACACCGATTTTTGCGCATAAACGGTTATTCTGTCCGGGATGGCTTCGATGTTGCCGCTCAACATCCTTTGAGAAGCCGGGAGAATGGTTGCGTTGATATAGACGGGAATTTTCCGGCTTTCTTCCAACGCATAATAAATTTCGATGTTGTCGGGTGAAACTCCCAAAAGGCCGGTATCCGTTATCAATTGTTTCCGGATTTCCGATTTCAATAAATCGGACGAAACGGTATACGCATCTTGCCCTTTTTTCGTTTTGGAGACATCGATGACAATCGGATGAAATTTTTTTCTGTAAGAATATTGAAATAAGGAAGATCCTTTGGCGGATACCGTAATCTGAATGCTTTCCGGCAAATCGCCGGTAATCACGACTTCGTCGGGTAAATGTTTGTAGACGAGAGGGATTTCGTAGCTGTGAGTATAACTTTCCCGCATGACTTGCAAAATCCAAAAAATAAAAGCCACCAAAAGGAAGAACAAAAAAATCAAACTCCGATGAAATTGTTCGCTTCGAAAAAAATTTCGGGTTTTTTCCGGCAGATGTCGAGAGAATGATTTTATGTCGTTTACATGAAGCATGGTGTTATCGGATTAACAAAAGATGACGAGTTGACGAATTAATTTGTCAACTCGTCATCTTGTCAACTTTGTTTATTTATTAGCTTGTTGAGTATCGGCTGCTGTAGCGAAAATAGAAGCCTTATCGACTTTGATGCGGACATTATCGGCGATTTCCAAAAGAACCGAATCATCTTTTACTTCTTTGATCCGGCCGTGTATACCTCCGGACGTGATTACTTTATCGCCTGTTTGCAGGCTTTCTCTGAATTTTCGGATTTCTTTTTGACGTTTGGATTGAGGACGAATCATGAAAAAATAAAAAACCGCAACGATCAGCAACATCATCACAATCATTTGTGTGCCTCCGCCGCCGAACAATCCGCCGCCGCCCGGCGCTCCTCCGGTTTGAAGAATAATAGTCAGTAAGTTCATTTTTTTGTATTTAAAATTATGAAAGTTACAAAGATACGAAAAAATTAAGAGTTAAAAGCCGAAATCCGGAAGTTATTGCGACAACTTCAATTAAACGCTTGATTTTCGGCTCTTGACCCTTAATTTTTTAAAAGTTTGTTTTCATTTCTCAACGAAGCGATGATGCCGTCTAAAATGCCGTTGATGAATGTACCGCTTTTTTCGGTGCTGTATTGTTTGGCAATTTCAATGTATTCGTTCAAGGTGACATTGACGGGAATGGTGGGAAAATTTGTCAGCTCGGCCAACGCCGTTTGCATAATGATCAGATCCATGAAAGCGATTCGTTCGAATTCCCAATTTTTCGCTTGTTTTTGGATCCATTCGTTGTATTCGCTCTGATGCAAAATCGTTTGAAGTAACAACTCTTTGGCAAATTGCATATCGTCTTGATCTTTGAACATCGGCAACAACTCCTGTTCCCGGCCGGAATGCGGGTCGAAACGTTTGATGGTTTTCAGCACAAACGTGGAAACAATATCCAGATCGTCGTTCCAGTAAATCGAATGATCTTCCAGCGCCTGTTCCAGATCGTCGTTGTTGCAGACAAAAGTTTTGAATATTTTTCTCCAAAATTCACGATCGGCTTCAAAAGAGTTGTCCGTCGAATGCATATAATCGTTGTAAATATCGGAAGATAAAATAGAATCCAGCAATTTTTTGATCAGATTCGCATCGTTTACCCACGATATTTTTTCACCGGCGACAAACTTTCTCAATGAATTGTTTTCCGACAATTGAGCGACGAATTTATTATTGACGAACTTTGTATCCGGAGTCAGATCTTTTTCCGAGGGCAGTAATTTGTGTTTGGCGGCATCCTGTTTACGCTTTTGCAGTTCGGTGATGTCAATCGGAAGCAACAACAAAAGATGATACAGCTCGTATGTTTTTCCCAGACTGAAAAAAAGTTCATTTTCCACGGTCGAAAGATCTTTTTTGATGTTGAGATAATACGAATAAATAATTTGAATGACTTTTATCCGGATAAGAATTCTGTTAATCATGCAGAAAAGAGCGTTTATTTTATTTTAGCGCTGCAAAAGTAGTATAATTTCACTAAACACCGGGTATAAACCCGGAATTTCTTAAGTTAATGCGATTGGTTCGGAACCCATTTCCGGATTTTAATTTTTAACGATGAATTTTCCCGGATTTTTTCCGAAAACATAAATATAGGCATCCCACGGATAATCGGAAACATTTAATGTAAGCCGGTTGTTTTGAGAATCCGACTGAACATATTCCGACAAGCGTCCGTCCACATTGAACACGGAAAGATACTCATCGCCTTTATCGACATGATATTCGATGGTTGAAAAGTCGCTTGTCGGATTCGGATAAGCCGGATAGCCGATCCTTTTATTTTTCAACGTTCAGCTCTTGGAGAGGGAAACGGATGCATCCAAATCGTCCAAATCCAGTTGAACGGCCCGGTCGATTTTATCGGCTAATTCCAACGAAGCCGCCAAAACCTGACCGGCAATATACTCTTTGAACGTGTTCACCGCATCTTTTACTTGGTCGTCTCCCGTAATTTTGAGTATGATTTTGTCGGTGATTTCAAAGCCGTTCGATTTCCGCAGATTTTGGATGCGGTTGACCAATTCGCGGGCAATTCCTTCACGACGGAGTTCATCGGTGACTGTTATATCCAAAGCGACGGTGATGTTTCCTTCGTTGGCCACTAACCAACCGGGAATGTCTTCCGAAATGATTTCGACATCACCGAGTTCCACCGGCGCTTTTTGTCCGGCGACCTCAACGGTGAAAAAGCCTTCTTTCTCGAATACGGCAATATCTTCCTGAGAAATTCGGGCAAGAGCATTCGCCAAATCTTTCATGATTTTTCCGAACTTCGGCCCCAGTTTTTTGAAGTCGGGCTTGATCCGTTTTACCAAAATACCGGCCGAATTATCGGCAAACTCCAGACTTTTGACATTCACTTCATTCAAGATCAATCCTTTTACGGCATCGATACTTTTCCTTTGATGATCGTCCGGCACAGGAATCATGATTTTAGCAAGCGGTTGACGCACTTTGATGTTTACTTTCCGGCGCAATGCCAACACCATCGAAGAAATGCGTTGAGCATGTTCCATGCGTTCTTCAAGATCACGATCGATCACACGTTCATCCGCAATCGGAAAATCGGATAAATGGACAGACAAGCAATCGTTTTTTCCTGTGGCGCCGGTCAAATCCGAGAACAGCCGGTCGCTGTAAAAAGGAGCAATCGGAGCTGCCAGCCGGGCAACGGTTTCCAGACAGTCATACAGCGTTTGATAAGCCGATAACTTATCCTTGCTCATTTCCCCTCCCCAAAAACGTTTCCGGTTCAACCGGACATACCAATTGCTCAAGTTATCGTTTACAAAATCGGAGATGGCGCGTCCGGCACGGGTCGGTTCGTAAGCATTGTAGCAATTGTCGACTTCTTTGATCAACGAGTTGAGCAGTGAAATGATCCACCGGTCGATTTCCGGGCGTTCATTCACCGGGATTTCCTCTTCTTTATAGGAGAATTGATCGACATTGGCATACAACGCAAAAAACGAATACGAGTTGTACAATGTTCCGAAAAATTTGCGGCGCACTTCTTCGATTCCGTCCGGGTCGAACTTCAGATTATCCCAAGGCGAGGCATTTGTAATCATATACCAGCGCAACGGATCGGAGCCGTATTTATCGATGGTTTCGAACGGATTGACGGCATTTCCGAGTCGTTTCGACATCTTATTGCCGTTTTTGTCCAAAACAAGCCCGTTCGACACCACAGCTTTAAATGCCACACTGTCTTTGATCATGGTCGAAATGGCATGCAACGTAAAAAACCAGCCGCGGGTTTGATCCACCCCTTCGGCAATGAAGTCGGCGGGATATACCGCATGAAAATCGTCTTCCGGAATATGGGGGTAAAAAACCTGCGCAAACGGCATGGACCCCGAATCGAACCAAACATCGATCAGGTCGGTCTCACGTTTCATCGGTTTTCCGTTGTCGGAAACCAAAATGATCCGGTCGACGTAAGGACGATGCAAATCTATTTTCTCGTAATTTTCTTTCGAACGGTTGTCGAAATCGAATCCTTTATATGGATTTTCGGGCATAAATCCTTTTGCAACCGCTTTCTCGATTTCATCGTATAATTCGCGGATCGAGCCGATGCATTTCCGTTCCGATTGATCCTCCGTGCTCCAGATCGGAAGGGGAGTTCCCCAATAACGGCTGCGGGACAAGTTCCAGTCTTGCAGGTTTTCCAGCCATTTGCCGAAACGCCCCGTACCGGTACTTTCGGGTTTCCATAAAATGGTTTTGTTCAGTTCGATCATCCGGTCGCGGCAGGCGGTGGTGCGGATAAACCAACTGTCAAGCGGATAATACAGCACCGGTTTGTCGGTTCTCCAACAATGTGGATAATTGTGAACATATTTTTCGATCTTGAACGCCTTGTTTTCCTGTTTCAACATCATGCAAATGTCGATGTCCAATGTCGGATCGTCCGGCGTTGAACTTTCGTCGTAATCATTCTTCACAAAGCGTCCGGCAAATTCTTGATATAAATGGACGTCTACGTTTTTCGAAACGAAATCCGGATCCAAATCTTCCAACCGGAAAAACTTCCCCGTCAAGTCAACCATCGGCCGTGGCGTTCCTTCCTTATCGACCAGCATCAGCGGCGGAACATGGTTGATTTTGGCAACGCGATCGTCGTCGGCTCCGAAAGTCGGTGCAATATGTACAATTCCCGTTCCATCTTCCGTAGTGACGAAATCTCCGGCAATCACTCTGAATGCTCCTTTTCCCGGATTTACCCAAGGGATCAATTGTTCGTATTCCATGCCCGTCAATTCGCTTCCTTTGAAAGATGCAATCACTTCGAACGGAATTTGTTTGTCGCCCGGTTTGTACCCGGATAAAGGAATACCCGCGTTTTTCGGATTGAAATATAAATCGCACAAAGCTTTTGCCACAATCATTGTAACCGGTTTTCCCGAATAAGGGTTGAAAGACCGGATTTCGACATAATCGATGTCAGGGCCGACACAAAGCGCCGTGTTGGAAGGCAACGTCCAGGGAGTCGTCGTCCAAGCCGAAAAATAAACGTTATCCGATCCGCCGGCGGCAAAAAGCTTTTCTGATTTTTCGTTCCGGATTACCTTGAATTGAGCCACACAAGAGGTGTCTTTCACGTCCCGGTAACAACCCGGCTGGTTCAGTTCGTGCGTACTTAATCCGGTTCCCGCTGCGGGAGAATACGGCTGGATGGTATATCCTTTGTAGATTAAATTTTTATCGAACAATTGTTTCAGCAAATACCAAAGCGTTTCGATATAACGGCTGTCGCAGGTGATGTACGGATCGCTCATATCCACCCAGTACCCCATTTTGTGCGTCAGGTCTTCCCATTCTTTGGTGTATTTCATCACATCTTTGCGACAGGCGGCGTTGTAATCGTCCACCGAAATCTTTTTACCGATATCTTCCTTGGTGATGCCCAATGCTTTTTCCACCCCGAGTTCGACGGGAAGTCCGTGCGTATCCCACCCGGCTTTTCGATTGACCAAAAAACCTTTCATGGTTTTGTACCGGCAGAAAATATCCTTGATGGTACGCGACATGACGTGATGAATGCCCGGCATGCCGTTTGCCGAAGGAGGGCCTTCATAAAACACGAATGAAGGGGCGCCTTGCCGGTTTTTGAGACTGAGGTGAAAAACATCGTTTTTCTCCCATTGTTCCAAGATTTTTTGATTCACTTCCGATAAATCGAAATGAGAATATTCGGTAAATTTATGGCTCATAAGGATGTCGTAAAAACAGTTTATATTTTAGACGCTAAGGCGTAAAGTCGCAACATCGGAAAGACGTGAAGTTTAAATTCTTTGTGTCTTTGCATCTTCGCGTTTAAAATAGTAGATATTAAATTCTGTCGGGTACTTATATCGAATAAAACATGTTTTTTTATAACGATTAAAAAAATTGTTGCGAAGTTACAAAAAATAGCCTGAGTAGGCAACTCGTACCCGGAACCCGGATCATTTATCCGGGCGGATATACCCTATCCTAAACGAATTGATTTAGGGTGATTTTATATCAAGATAAAACTCGAGGTCGAATTTCACTGCTTCATAGTATTCTTTTTTTGCCGGATCGGATGATTTTTCAAAATCGGAAATGCAATGTAACGCTTCTTCGGCATACGCTTTGTTTCTTCTTCCGTATCGTTTGAGGCAGTCGATACTTGCTTCCTTCAATGCAAAATAGTCGGACTCTGAATCATCTTTTACCCGGGACAAAAAAATACGTTCATTTTCTTTTGAAACCGGTGTGTTTTTTGCCAATAAGCGGAGCAACAACAGGTAACCGGTCGTGCGGATCGATACTGATTCATGGGTAATCCACGATATGGCTTTTTCTTCGGCGTAAGGAAGGTATTGAAACAGATTCATGCAGTATTGCCGGGCGATCTCCGTCGTCGGGATGTTTTTCACACATTCATCCGCTGTTTCGGACGAAAAGCCATCGACGGGGTACAACAGGGTTGCCAATATATTCATTTCCCGGGACTTTGACTTACGGCAATACTCGGCCAATTCATGATTTCGGGAAAATTTGCCGGCAATATTTTTCAATTGAGGGATCGACACGCCGAAATTCAAGCTGTAATTCAGTCCTTTTTCCCTCATACTTGCTGCTGTTACGCCATTCATGGATAAGCGAAGCAGTTTTTTCAGCTGATGAACCTGATCTTTCAAAGTTAAGAGTTAAGAATTAAGAGTTAAGAGTTGAAGCCGGTATGGATGAGTTTAATATTTGTATTTTCTGCAACGGATCAATCGGGTTGAGTTGAAATAAAAAACGCTGTTAAAGGTAACAGCGTTTTTTATTGGAAATCAATGTTTTCAAATGATTTATCTGCTTCTGTATATGTTGTTTTGAATATCAGCCGGCGGCGGTGTCGTCGGTTGGCGATAATTTGCCGGAGCTCCGCCGGTTACAATATCTTCGTCGCCGATGAAAAGAACGGCGCGGTTCAAATCATTCAAGTCGAACGGTTGTACCACATCACCTTCCCATCCGATAGACAAGCGGTTCGGATTGATTCCGTATTTTTCGACTAACAAGCGTCTTACTTCGCGTACACGTCTTTCGCTGATGGCTTGATTATATTGCGGATTACCTGTTTTTCTGTCGGCGAATCCTTCGAGACTCAATGTTCTGGCAGCATCATCCGTCAAGAATTTGGCGGCAAGATCAACTTTGTACATTTCTCTTTGCGGAACGATATGAACATCCAACGGGAAGTGTACCGGTGCCAAATAAATTTTTGTTTTCGCAGGCACTTCAACAGCCGGCGGACATTGGGGACAAGCCTGAACCGGAACCGGAACCATCAATGCATTGATCCGGTCGTTTAACTGTTGAATTTCGTTCGGATCCATTTCGTATACCGCTTCAAATTCTCTTTGTTTGAATTTGTAAGTAAGATTAAGGGTTGCGCTTGCATATCCTTCTTGTGTCCAAAATTTAGAACTCGTTTCACCTCCGATGTGGCTGTCAAAAGATTCTTGCACAATAACTCCTTTAAAATCCAATCCCAAATCCAATGCTTTGGATAAGCGAAAGTTAAACATCATACCGCCGACAGGAATAAATGATTGATCTCGAACAAGACCGTTCTCTGTACCATATTCGTATGCAAAACCGACACCCAGATAAGGGATTAAATTAAAAAAACGGGTCGGAGAATACCCTCTGATTGCACTGGTGATGTTAAACAAGAAGTCAACATGCGCATCAAAATAGCGCAAGTCTTGAAGATATAATTCACCGTTTTCACCTTCTCTGCCTCCATGAAGACCAAACATGGGGTCGCCGGCTGCCGTATTCCAAGGATATTCAGAGTAAAGTGTCGGCAATCCCTTACGCCTGGGAGTAGTCCACTTCCGGTTATCTGTTTCAATACTGCTGCCTATTTGGGGGTCCAATGGAGATAGCCCCTGAGTTTGTTGATAGGGATAGTCCGGATCTTTAACGCGGTATTCCCCTGCAATACCGTCATTCCATCCTTTTAGTTTTAACCCGCCGATTTGAAGACGAGCGCCGATAAAGTGATTAATCCATTTCCCTGCGGCAAGTTGCAAAGACAGAGAAATACGATCTTTTATCTGGGCTTTGTTATCATCTTCACCGAAATACATTTGCCCACCGGCTCCCGCGGAAATAAACCAATGATCCCAAAAACCGCCGTTTCGATAAACCGGCCTGAGATTTTTCTTGTTTTCTTGCGCAAAAGCACTGATTGCAATGGACGCAATGAAAAAAGTTGTTAGCAATAACGTCGTTTTTTTCATAATTGTTCAAATTTTATTTTCAAAAAGCATCTGATTACAGCAGATTCAACGATCATATCCATAATCAGATACAGAAATCTTATTTTTCAATATCAATATAATGTGTAAAAGTTGCTGCAAATATATAGTGATTCTATTTAAAAAAAAAAAATCCGTTTTTTTTTTCCGCCGTAATTAAAGCTTCTACAAATCATTTAACAGTATTATAACGGCTTTTGATAAAATAAAAAAAATTTTTGTTTTTTTAGAGAATATTTAAATTACTGATTTTCAAGTGATTATAAATCACTCTGACGAAGTATTCTTTTTTATGGATATAACAACGTTTGCCACATATATTATTCTTTTTTATAAATAATTAACATATCGTTATGCTTACAAAAAGAGGCAAAAAGTACGAGTTTTCATTTTTTTCGCTTACTTTGTCCATTCGATATCCATAATTTACTTTTTACATCAATGAAAATGAAATATCCGACATTTCTTGTTTTTTGTTTTGTACCCGTTTTATTACATGCGCAATCCTATCAAACGGAAGCGTTGTCGCCGGGAATAAAATCGCTTCAAGTCCGGAATGCCGAAGATTGGTATGCGCCTCCGGTGATTGAATTGAATAAAGAGGACCGGATCGAGATTAATTTTGATGAATTGTCACATAATTATAACGATTATTATTATTCGATCATTCATTGCAACGCAGACTGGACGCAATCTATGCTTTCTCCTTTCGATTATATGACGGGATTTGACGAAAATCCCGTGGATGATTATGTTACTTCTTTTAATACTCAAGTTGATTATACTCATTATCGGATAACCTTGCCCAATGATAGAGTAGGACTCAAAGTATCGGGAAATTATGTGGTGACGGTTTATCGTCGGGACAACAAAGAGGTGGCGTTACGGGCTTGTTTTTCCGTTCTCGAAAAATCGGTGACAATAGGCGCGGGGATAAAGTTCAATACAGATATCGATTCTTACAAAAAACATCAGCAGCTTTCGGTCAGGATCAATTATTCCGCTTATCCGGTTCAAAATGCCGTGACGGATTTGCAGGTTTATGTCATTCAAAATAACCGGCCGGACAATCAGGTCAAGTTAACCCGGCCTTATCTGATCGGGATCAATGAAATTACGTATGAACATAACAACGAGTTGATTTTCGAAGGCGGAAATGAATTTCGCCGTTTCGAATGCGTGAATTTCAGGTACAATGGATTGAATGTCAACAGAATAGATTACTTTGAACCATATACACATGTGGTGTTGGAACGGGATGCGGTAAGAACCCGGAGTTATTCTTATGACCGGGATCAAAACGGGCGTTACATGATCCGGACTTCACAAGGCACCGACAATGATTCGGAAGGTGAATATATGATTGTTCATTTTACGCTTCCGTGGGATGATCCCGGGATACAAGGTTCGATTTATTTGAACGGGGAACTGACCGATTATCAATTCAATGAAGCTTGCAAAATGACGTACAGCTTTGAACGCAAGGCTTTCGAAAAGTCATTGTTGCTGAAACAAGGTTCGTACAATTACCGGTATTTATTTGTGCCGACCGGCTCGACCCGCGGACAAACCGGTTTGGTGGAAGGCGATTTTTATGAAACCGAAAATGAATACCGGATCATGGTTTATCATCGTCCTGTCGGCGGAAGATATGATAAGTTGGTGGGAATGACGGTGGTGCAATCGAGAAGTTAATTGTATTTTCCTTGTTTTGATGCTTATTTCGATCCATTGATCGTCAGCGTTTCCACTTTTAACAACCGGGATTTCAATTTTTCCGCTTCGCTTTTCCGGATGCCCAGAATCATCAGGCAATCCGTGTCAAACGATTGTCGGATGATTTCCGGATGCTCTTCTTTTACGATCCGCATGACCTCGTTCAAAAAAGGATACTCGAATTTGATCGAAATTTCTTCATCGACTGTTTTTTCGACGATTTCGTTGTTTTCGAGGGCATCGGCGGCGGCGGCTTTGTAGGCGGAGATTAACCCGCTTGTTCCTAATTTTATTCCGCCGAAATACCGGACGACAACAACCAAGACGTCGGTCAATTCACGGGAATTGATTTGTCCGAGAATCGGCTTTCCCGCAGTTCCCGAAGGTTCGCCGTCATCGCAGGCTCTGAAAATTTTTCGCTCGTGTCCGAGCATATAAGCATAGCAAACATGCCGGGCATCGTAGTATTCTTTTCTGTATTTTTCCACCATGCTTTTAATCTCATCCGTCGTTTTTACAGGATGTGCGAATGACAAAAAACGACCGGATTTTTCTTTGTAAATCCCTTCGGAAAAACGGGCAATTGTTTTGTAGGTATCGTTCAAAAGTTAGGAGTTAAGAGTTAAGAATTAAGAGTTATGAGTTCGGGAAATCAGATTTTGTTGTTTTTAATGGCGTCCAAAAGTCCTTCGCAGGCATCTTCCAAAATATCGATGACTAAATCGAACCCGTCGGCACCGCCGTAATACGGGTCGGGAACATGATCATATTTCAACCGTTTGCGGAAATCGGTCATCCGATATATTTTTTGTTCACATTCGAGATTCGGCGCACAGTTTTTCAAGATGTGGTAATTATTGTCGTCCATGGCCAGAATTATGTCGAACTCTTCAAAATCTTTCGGACGAACGGAACGCGATAAACTGTCCAATGCATATCCGCGGCGTTTGGCATGAACACGCATACGAGAGTCGGGGAGTTCGCCTTCGTGCCAACCCGAAGTCCCCGCCGACTCGATGTAAATATTATTTTCCGATCCGGCTTCTTTCACCAGTTTTTTCATGATTCCTTCGGCGGAAGGGGAACGGCAGATATTTCCGAGACAGACGAAAAGCAGTTTCTTTTTATTCATCATGTTTAGAATTTAATCGTAATTCGTAATTCATATTACATCGGATCCACATCATAATAAATAATAACCGATTTAAATTCGGGATTTTGCAACGTTTGCAGCCGGATCCGGTTGAGAATATCTTTTACCTTTTCTTGAGAGGCTTCGGTTTCGATTTTCAGAATGATTTTTTGAATATAATAAGTCTGAATACGGGCAATCACCGGTTTATCCGGCCCCAAAACCCTTTTTCCGAATACTTGACGCAACGCCTCGGCCATGTTTGCAGCGGCTTTTACGGCAACCGGATGCTCTTTGTGTTTGACCATCACATAGATCAATCGTGTAAAAGGCGGATAACGGAATACTTTTCGTTCAGCCAATTGTTCGTGAAACATACCTTCATAATCATTTTCTTTGACTTGCCGGATGACCGGATGGGTCGGATTGCCGGTTTGAATGACCACTGTTCCCTGCTTGTTTTTTCTTCCGGCTCTGCCGCTTACCTGCACCATCAACTGAAATGCCCGTTCGTGCGAGCGGAAATCGGGATAATTGATCATATTATCGGCATTTAAAATCCCTACGACGCTGACATGATCGAAGTCCAATCCTTTGGAAATCATTTGAGTTCCGATTAAGATGTCGGTTTTTCCCGAAGAAAAATCATGGATTATTCTTTCGTAAGAAGCCCGGTTTTTGGCGGTATCCAAATCCATTCGTGAAACAGACGCATTCGGAAAAACAACTTTTATTTCCTCTTCTATTTTTTCCGTTCCGAATCCGTGCGTGACTAATGACGGATTACCGCAGGCAGGACATAATTCGGGAATGTTGACGGCATAGCCGCAATAATGGCATACCAACTGATTGAAATATTTGTGATAGGTGAGGCTGACATCGCAATTCACGCATTTCGGAATCCAAGCGCATAATTTGCATTCCAACAAGGGTGCAAATCCCCGTCGGTTTTGAAATAAAATAATCTGTTCGTTCGATTCGAGCGCCCGGGTTATTTTTTCCAACAACAACGGCGAAAAGTGAGATTGCATCTGTTTCCGTTTATACAATTTCTTGGAGTCGACAATCTCGATTTCAGGTAATTCAATTTCTTCGAATCGTTTCTCTATTTTTACCAATCCGTAACGCCCGGTTTTGGCGTGAAAGTAACTTTCGACGGACGGAGTCGCTGTTCCCAACAAGGTCTTGGCCCGATGCATTGCCGCCAGAATCATGGCCGTATTGCGGGCGTGATATCGCGGGGCCGGATCTTGTTGTTTGTACGTGTTTTCGTGTTCTTCGTCGATAATGATCAATCCCAAATTCTTAAAGGGCAAAAAAACAGACGAACGCACCCCCAATACAATTTTGCACCCTTGGTCATGCAGCAATTGATTCCAAATTTCCACCCGTTCGTTGTCCGAGAATTTTGAATGATAGACCCGGACATTATTGCCGAAGACTTTGGTGATGCGGTCGGTGATTTGAGTGGTTAATGCAATTTCGGGCAATAAATACAACACTTGCCGGCCTTTTTTCAAGACGTCGTCTATCAGCCGGATGTATACTTCGGTTTTTCCGCCGGAGGTGACGCCGTGCAACAAAATGATGTCTTTATTTTCGAATGATTGAATAATTTCGGAATAGGCTTTTTGCTGGATATCGTTTAAAGTATTGACCGATGATATTTTGGATGAAAAATTTTGCAATCGGCTGATTTCTTTCCGGTAAACAAGCAGGATTCCTTTTTCGATCAGGCTGTTGACCGGGTTTTCGGAAGTATCTGTCTTTTTGATTAATTCTTTTTTGGAAACTTCTTTCGGGGGAATTTCGGAAGAAAAATAATGCGACAAATCCAAAAACGTCATCAATACATGCAATTGTTTGGGCGCCCGCGATAATTCGTCAAACACTTTTTCCAAACGATCCCGGCCGGAAAAATCTTCGGATAAACGAAGGTAGGTTTCGGTTTTTGCTTTATAACCTTGTTTAACTTCTTCGTTAATCAATAAAGCATTTTTCTCCAGCAGTGTTTTTACCGCAGCCGGTACATTTTTTATTCCCGACGATTTTTGAAGTTCGGACAATGTCAATTTATCTTTCGCCGCAAATTCGGAAAGAATGCGCTGTTCTTTTTCGGTCAGTTCAGTTTCCGGGTAAAAGTCCGGATTGTAAAAAACGGTGGTTTCGCTGCCCGGTTTTAACCCGGCCGGCAAAGCGGCGTTATAGACCTCGCCCAATGTGCATTGGTAATACGAGGCGACCCATTCCCATAATTTCAATTGTTGTGAGGTGACAATCGGCGTATGATCCAATACGGAGGTGATTTCTTTGGTTTCATATTCGGGCGCTTTATCATGTATCCGGATAACGATTGCGGTATAAAATTTTTTCTTTCCGAAAGAAACGACAACACGGCATCCGATTTTGACTTCATCAATCAGGTGTCCGGGAATTTTGTAAGTATAGAAATCTGCCAAAGGAAGCGGCAGGATTGCATCAATGTAATATATGACAGGGGATGTCGGCATTCTCTTATATTTACGATTTCTTTTGCCCAAAAATAATATGTTTTCAAGACATAAAAAAACCTTGCTTGTCATATTAAGCAAGGTTCTTTGATTTAAAAAAGCTGTTGATTAGAAGTTGTAGTATAAACCGAAATTCAATGAACTTCCATTCACTTTAAGACCAACTGTACCACCATCACTATCACCTTGTTTCCAATAATCATAACCTAACCAACCGAAAGATGCAGCTGCAGAGAATTTGTCGGAGAAAGCATAAGAAATACCCGGAAGAACTCCGACATTGAAGTGATTCAAATTATCAACTCCATCTGCTTGGTAAAAATTTATATCATATTGGCCTCCTGCTTGCAAATATAACCCGAAATTTCCTTTTTGAACCAAGAAATAACGGAAATACGGAGCAATTCCCAAAGAAGTGATATTGTTGTTATCTCCGTCAGGATTAGTCAGAGTAAAGCCCAATGAAGCGCCGATGGCCATGTTGTCGGCAACAAAATAACCCAATTCAGGAGCCACCCCGAATTGAGACCCTTTTAAATCTCCTGTGCCTATGTTAAAGCCTGTTAGAAAACCGGAGGAAGTAGGTCCGGCATTTTCATCAGTATTCCAAAAAGAAATACCACTCGTACCGATGTACGTAGAACCTTTTTGTGCGTTTGCACCCACTGCTAATAAGGCAACTACTGCCAAAGTCAAAAACTTTTTCATTTCAAATTATTATTAGAAAGCCTACTCTATATGCTTTTCGGCATCCGCATTAATTGTTTGGTTGTTTAAAAACGAGTGCAAATATAGAAACTGTTTTTGACATTTCCAATCATTTTTTAACTATTTTTTAAGTGAAAATATTTTCATTATTGATTTTCAATTCATTATAAAACCTTGAAAGGTGAATGGATCGGATAAAAAACTTGATCGGTTTTACAACGTTACACCTGTTTTGAATATGGCGATTTCCCGGAAATGATGTTTTTCGTTATTCACCTGCTCTCCGCTTGCCACTTTGATGATATAGTGTATAAATTCTTCGTGTAAATCGTTCATCGATTTTTCTTGAAGCAATACCCCGGCATTGAAGTCGATCCATCCCGGTTTATTTTCGTACAGCAGCGTGTTGGTCGATATTTTCAGGGTGGGGACAAAA
Source organism: Candidatus Azobacteroides sp. (assembly GCA_009787405.1). Taxonomy (GTDB): domain Bacteria; phylum Bacteroidota; class Bacteroidia; order Bacteroidales; family WRGA01; genus WRGA01. Next base: position 12,213 of record WRGA01000108.1, on the reverse strand, counting down.
CTGCCGAACGGAGTGCCGCGCCCGGTGGTGAACAATACCATCTGGCAACCGGCGGCGCCTAATGCGGTTGATGCCACCAAATCGTTTCCCGGAGAACTCAACAGGTTCAATCCTTTTGTTTTCAGCCGGTCTCCGTACATTAAAACGTCCCGAACCAAAGATTTGCCGCATTTTTGCGTACAACCCAATGATTTTTCTTCCAACGTGGAAATTCCTCCGGCCTTATTTCCCGGAGAAGGATTTTCATATATAGGTTGATTATTTTTGATAAAATACGCTTTGAAATCGTTGATCAGTTGCACGGTTTTGTCAAACATTTCGAACGAATCGCACCGGTTCATCAAAATGGTTTCGGCGCCGAACATTTCGGGAACTTCCGTTAAAACAGTCGTTCCGCCTTGAGCAACCAGAAAATCGGAAAATACACCCAGCAAAGGGTTAGCCGTTATACCGGAAAATCCGTCCGAACCGCCGCATTTCAGTCCGATTCTCAATTCAGAAAGCGGAACCTCTTCGCGAACGTCTTTCGAAGCAACGTCGTACAATTCGTGAAGCAGTTTCAACCCTTCGGCATGTTCATCTTTCACTTTTTGGGCTACTAAGAATTTGATCCGGTTTTCCGGGAATTTCCCCAAAAACTTGCGAAAAACATCGAGCTGATTGTTTTCACACCCTAAACCCAACACCAATACTCCGCCGGCATTCGGATGCAACGCAATGTCCCGGAGAATTTTCATGGTCGTTTCATGGTCGTCGCCCAATTGAGAACACCCGTAATTGTGCTTGAACACTTCGATGGCGTCGATGTTTTTCAACATCCCGATTTGTGATTTAAAATCGTTGATGACGGCTTCGGCGATTCCGTTCACGCAACCGACGGTAGGCACAATCCAAATTTCGTTGCGGATTCCGACTTCACCGTTTTCGCGTTTATATCCTTTGAACGTCAAATGACGGTTGGGGATGTCTAATTTCACCTCTTTCGGATGGTATTCGTAATTCAACAATCCTTCGAGATTTGTTTTGACATTCTTTTCATTCACCCATCCGCCTTCCGCAATATCGGAAACGGCATGTCCGATCGGGAAGCCGTATTTGATCACGTTGTCGTTCGGTTTCAATTCTTTCAGCGCAAATTTATGTCCTGCGGGAATATCTTCCTTCAGCACCACGTGGTGTTTATCCACATTCACCTTTTCACCCGTGGACAGTGCCATAATCGCAATGGCCACATTATCGTCGGGATTTATTTGCATAGATTTTGTCGACATAGTTTTGGGATTTACCATTTCACCATTTACAATTTACAATTTACCATTTCACAATTTACAATTTGTCGGAGATTTCATCGTTGTTGTATTTTGATGATAAGAGTGAATTTTTACTTGTTTTTATGGATGAAATAATGATCGATAGAAGTTCTTTATTTTCTTGCATTAAACTTTGTAATAAATCGGATTTCAGCATATTCGTTTTGATAATGATTTCTTGCCAATAAATCGTTTCGTCCAATTCTTCTTCAACTATTTTCAGTTTGTTGATAAAATCTTTTCCGGATTTACTGATACAAGCTGCACGATAATTTGCACCCGGAGACGTCCCGGAACGTATAATTTGCTTTTTTACGATTAATCCGCTGGCGGTATCCGGTAATTTTTCAGCCATTTTTATGATTCGAATGGCAAAATCCTGTAACCGGTCTTTTAAATCATATTTATTCATATGTATATCTATTTATTCACACATTTTTGATATTCGTCAAATTGTAAATTGTAAATTGTCCATTTGTCAAATAATTTTACTTGTTTCAAACATTCCCACATTCAGGATCGATTGAATGTATCCGGCCAATTTGTCGGTAAATCCGGGAATTTGATTTAAATCTTCACCCCAAATATATTCCGAAGCCAAAACACCTTCCGCCACTTTTTGAGGGTCGTTTGTTTTCCAAAGTTCGGTCAGCAGGTCGGTGATGACTTTATCGTCGTTCGGAATGATGACGTCGTTACCGCGTTTTCCTCCTTTATAATATACACAAATACCGGCCAATCCCAATACCAATCCCGAAGGCAATTCCCCCTTTCGTTCCGAATAAATTTTCAAACCGGGTAAATCACGGGTTTTGAATTTCGGAAACGAATTGAGCATGATGCCGGTAACAAAGTGTTTTACAAACGGATTACGGAAACGATCCAACACATCGTTGCCGAATTTTTCCAGTTCGTCTTTCGGAAGATCAAGAGTCGGAAGCAATTCGTCGAACATCACTTTATGCACGAATTTGCCCACGACCGGATCTTCAACCGCTTCCCTTACGGTGTCCAATCCCGATAAATAAGCAACCGGAGAAAGAACGGTGTGCGGGCCGTTCAACAACGTTACCTTTCTGTCGTGATACGGTTTTTCGTTCGGAACGAACAAAACATTCAAATCCGCTTTATCGGCAGGAAATTCTTCGGCAACGCTTTCGGGTGCTTCAATCACCCATAAATGGAAAATCTCGCCTTTCACCACCAACTTATCTTCCATGCCGATTCTTTGCAAAATCGAATCAATCGTATCTTTGGGATATCCCGGAACAATGCGGTCGACCAACGTAGAATATATGCCGCATGCCTCATGAAACCAACTTTCAAATTCATTTCCGAGATTCCAGATTTGAATGTATTGTTCGATACATTTTTTAAGTTCGGCGCCGTTATGGAAAATCAGTTCGCAGGGAAATATAATAAAGCCTTTGCTTTTGTCGCCGTTGAATGTTTTGAAACGATGATAAAGCAGCTGAGTCAATTTACCCGGATAAGATCGAGCCGGCTTGTCGTCCGATTTATCTTCGGCGCGGAATGCGATGCCCGCTTCGGTCGTGTTTGAAATCACAAAGCGCATGTCCGGATTTTCGGCCAATTTCAGATATTCGTCAAATTGAGTGTACGGATTCAAGCCTCTGCTGATCACATCAATCAGTTGAATGCTGTCGATTTTTTCACCCTTGTCGATTCCTTGCAGATTCAAGTGATAAAGCCCGTCTTGAGCGTTCAACACATCCACCATGCCGTTTTCGATCGGCTGAATCGCCACTACGCCGCTGTTGAATCCGGTTTTTTCATTCATATTAAAAATAATCCAATCCACAAATGCACGTAAAAAATTACCTTCACCAAATTGAATGATGCGTTCAGGATATGTCCGGACCTGAACTGTTTTTCTGTTTAAAGCTTTCATATTTATAGTATTAAATTGATTTATGACTCTCCGTGTGCGCACACAGAAAACAACATGCTTATATTCTCGAATTCAAAGGTACAACAAAATAGCAAGAAAAAGGGTAAATTTCACATTGGTTTCATTTATTTCCCGCTGAAAATCTCATTTCTTATTCAAAATCGATGAAAAAATCGATATTTTCTTTCGTCAAAATATCGATCGGCATGAAATTTTCCGTCCGCACATGTTGTTTTAAAACAAAATGTCTGGACAACGCTTTGATGGCGTTATATCCTTGTTTTTCGGGGCGTTGTCCGATCAAATACCGGATAATGCCGTTTTTCAGACCGGCCACATTCCGGCTCAATAAATCGTATCCCACCAACGAAATGTGCTGCAAATGCCGCGCCGACAGATATTCACTGATCATGTAGGCCCGGGAATTGAAAATGACTCCGGACGAAACATTCAGATGCCCGGTGAAAAAATGATTCATCAATTTCCGGCTCTCTTCCTCATCGGCGGCATGTAAATGAAGCGGATGAACAATAACTCCGGGATTGTTTTCTTTTAAATAAGCCATAAACCCGTTTTCCCGGGCAATGGATTGATTGTCTTTGCTTTGAGAATGCCTCAATATTCTGAAAATCACGATTTCTTTGTCCCGGTCGAGATTTTCCGTCAATAATCTGGCAACCAGATACCCGCTCCGGTAAGAATCTTGTCCGAAATACGCCAACGGGTTGGTATGCTCGACCTGAGAGTCGAGAAAAACATACGGAATATCATGATCTTTCAGCGTTGCCGCAAATTCGGCTGTCGCCTCTTTGTAAACAGGAATGATCAATACGGCGTCCGGATGCGAATCGGGAATTTCTTCGCAGACCTTTCTGTAATCCGATTCATCAAACTGATCAAAATAGTTCATTTTGACGGAAACATTCCAATCTCCAAATTCGGCGGCGGCTTTTGAGATACCTTCTTCAACGGCTTCATAATATTCACCTTTATGATAATGAGGCAATATGCAGATGAACGTATATGTTTTTTTGGAAGCGAGTGTGCTGGCGAAAATATTCGGGTGATAATCGATGGCTTTGAGCACTTCTTTTACTTTTTTTCCGCTGATTTCCGATACTTCCCCCCGGTTGTGTAAAACTCGGTCTACAGTACCGGCAGAAACACCGGCAAGTTTGGCTATATCTTTAATTCTGTATTTTTTCGGATATTCTTTCATGATGAACGGGTCAAGTTTGTTAAAATATACTACAAATCGTTAAAATAGTTTCGAAAAAACACGGAGTTCAATTGAAAAAGCTGAACTTTGTTGATTCGGCCGATGCTGCCGGAAGTCCGTGCCGGTCGAATCTGTGTTCGATTTTAGAGGTCTTGGACGCATACTCATAGTTATTTTTGCACAAATATAGAAAATTTTTGTATTCCGAGAACTATTATTATCTTCGTGTGCGAACACGAAAGCGTATCTTTTGAATTTATTTTGAATTAATATCATCCATTTATGAAAAAATTTTTAGACAAAGATTTTTTGTTGGAAACAGAAACTTCACGAAATTTGTATCATGAACATGCGGCAAAAATGCCGATCATTGATTATCACTGTCATTTAAACCCCGAATTTATTGCAAATGACAGAATGTTCGATAATTTGGGCCGGATTTGGTTGGAAGGCGATCATTATAAATGGCGCGCCATGCGTACAAACGGTGTGGACGAACGTTATTGTACGGGAAAAGACACTTCCGACCGGGAAAAATTCGAAAAATGGGCCGAAACGGTTCCTTATACGATGCGGAATCCGCTTTATCATTGGACTCATCTGGAATTGAAAACGGCTTTCGGCATTGAAAAAATATTGAAACCAGAAACAGCCGAAGAAATTTTCGATGAATGTACGGCCAAATTGCGTACTCCCGAATACTCTGCTCGCGGATTGATGAAAAAATATCGGGTGAAAGTAGTTTGTACCACTGACGATCCCGTAGATTCATTGGAATATCATCTTGCATTGAAAAAAGAAGGATTCGAAATAAAAGTGCTTCCGACATGGCGTCCCGATAAGGCGATGGCCGTTGAAGTTCCGGCTGATTTTCGTGCTTACATCGAAAAATTGTCGCAAGTGTCGGGAGTCACCATCAACAAATTCGCGGATGTGTTGCAAGCGCTTCGTGTTCGTCACGATTTCTTTGCCGAAGCAGGCTGTAAACTTTCCGATCACGGGATCGAAGAATTTTATGCCGAAGATTATACACAACGTGAAATCGATGCTATATTTAATAAGGTGTACGGCGGCAAAGAATTGACCCGGGAAGAAATACTGAAATTCAAATCGGCCATGATGTATGAATTTGCCGTCATGGATTGGGAAAAAGGCTGGGCGCAACAATTCCACTACGGCACCATCCGAAACAACAACACCCGATTGTTCAAAAAATTGGGACCGGATACCGGATTCGACTCGATCGGCGACTTCACCGTCGCTAAAGCGATGTCTAAATTTCTCGATCGTTTGGATACGGACGATAAATTGGCGAAAACCATTCTTTATAACTTGAATCCGAGGGACAACGATTTGATAGCCACCATGATCGGTAATTTCCAGGACGGAAGTGTCGCCGGAAAAATTCAATTCGGTGCCGGATGGTGGTTTTTAGACCAAAAAATCGGCATGGAAGCTCAAATGAATTCACTTTCGGTATTGGGCTTGCTGAGCCGTTTTGTCGGCATGCTGACGGATTCCCGCAGTTTCTTGTCTTATGCGCGTCACGAATATTTCCGTCGTATTCTATGTAATTTGATCGGGAAAGATGTGGAAAGCGGACTGCTTCCCGAAAGCGAACTCGACTTCTTAGGTCAAATGGTGGAAAATGTTTCCTATAATAATGCTGAAAATTTCTTCCGATTTTAAATTTAAGCGGCAAATAAAACAAGTATGCATTATAAAAAACTATCTTTACGTCGATAAAAACAATTTATTAATAAAACAAAATGAGCAGGAAAATTGTAACTTTCGGAGAAATCATGTTGCGTTTGGCAACTCCCGGCTATTTACGTTTCAGTCAAGCCAAAGAATTTACCGCAACTTTCGGAGGTGGAGAAGCCAATGTGGCTGTTTCTTTGGCCAATTACGGATTAAATGCGGAATTTGTCAGCCGTTTGCCTCAAAACGACATCGCAGACGCTTGCATGAAAGAACTTCATAAATACGATGTTTGTACCAAAAACATGATCAGGGGCGGAGAGCGTTTAGGAATTTATTTTCTTGAAACAGGCGCTGTGGCCCGTGCTTCGAAAGTGATTTATGATCGAGCCCATTCATCCATTGCCGACATTAAACCCGGTATGGTGAATTGGGAAGAAGTATTTAAAGATGCTCAATGGTTTCATTGGACGGGAATTACGCCGGCTCTTTCTCAAGGCGCCGCCGACGCTTGTTTGGAAGCGGTTGAGGTGGCCGGCAAAATGGGTGTTACGGTTTCTACAGATTTGAATTTTCGCAAAAACTTGTGGAAATACGGAAAAACGGCGACGGAAATCATGCCGGCTTTGGTGGAAGGTTGCGACATTATATTGGGCAACGAAGAAGATGCCGAGGCGGTATTCGGAATCAAGCCCGAAGGTTTTGACGTGTCTCATACCGGTGGTGAAGTGAATGCAGCCGAATTTGAATCGGTTTGTATGCAATTGACGAAAAAATTTTCCCGCGCCAAAAAAGTGATCATTACGCTTCGCGGTTCCGTCAACGCCAATCACAATACGTGGGGCGGATGCTTATATTCAAACGGAAAATTGCATGTTTCCAAGCGATATGACATTACGCACATTGTCGATCGTGTAGGTGGTGGAGATTCGTTCATGGGCGGATTGATTTATGGGTTGATCACTTATCCGACCGACGACCAAAAAGCGTTGGATTTCGCGGTTGCCGCCTCTTGCCTGAAACATACGATTTACGGAGATTTCAATCTGGTTACCGTTTCCGAAGTGGAAAACCTGATGAAAGGCGACGGTTCGGGGCGTGTAAGCCGATAATCATTTAAAATCAAGAGTTACAATAAATAATTTTTATTCTTAATTCTTAACTCTTAACTCTTAATTCTTAACTCTTAACTTTATGAGTCGATTTTCAAAAATACAAGTCATCAGCGCAATGGCTTCGACGGGAATGGTACCCGTTTTTTACCATAAAGATGCCGAAGTGGCAAAGAATGTGGTCAAGGCTTGCTATGAAGGAGGGGTCAGAGCATTCGAATTTACCAACCGCGGCGATTTTGCCCACGAAGTATTTGCGGAAGTGAATAAATGGGCGGCAAAGGAATGTCCCGACATGATCATGGGAATCGGATCCGTTGTCGATCCCGGAACGGTTTCACTCTATATTCAATTGGGTGCGAATTTCATTGTAGGACCATTATTCAATCCCGAAATAGCCAAAATAGCGAATAGAAGATTGATTGCTTATATCCCCGGATGCGGTTCTGTATCGGAAGTGGGTTTTGCGCAGGAAATGGGTTGCGATATCTGTAAAGTATTTCCCGGCGACGTACTCGGCGCGAATTTCATTAAAGGATTGAGAGCGCCCATGCCGTGGTCGATGTTAATGGTGACCGGCGGTGTAAAACCGGAAGAATCTAACTTGAAAGGATGGTTTGATGCCGGAGTCACTTGTGTGGGAATGGGTTCCAATCTTTTCCCGGCGGATGTGATTGCCGGCAAAGATTGGGGTAAAATCACACAATTGTGCAAAGAAACATTGAACATTATAGCCGGCGTGAAAAAATAATTTTTTTAATGAATCTCAATGAATACCTTAAACAATCAAAATCAAAAAATGACAAATTACCGATGGGTTATTTGCACATTGCTGTTCTTTGCCACAACAATCAACTATTTGGATCGGCAAGTATTGTCTCTGCTCGCGCCGGAAATCCAGTCGGAATTTCACTGGGACGATAATCATTACGGAACGATCACGGCATTTTTTTCATTATTTTATGCTGTATGTATGCTGTTTGCCGGTCGCTTTGTCGATTGGATGGGAACAAAAAAAGGATTCTTATGGGCTATCGGAATATGGTCGGTGGGGGCTTGTTTACACGCATTTTGCGGCATAGCTGTTTCCGGAATTGCGGAGGGAAGTTGGTTTGTCGGATTTATCGGAGCGAAAGAAATTATTAAAGGGATATCCGACATTGCATGGGTGGCAAGCATTTCAATGGGATTATTCATTTTTGCCCGTGCGATATTGGCGCTTGGAGAAGCGGGAAATTTTCCGGCTGCCATCAAGGCTACAGCCGAATATTTTCCCAAAAGAGACAGGGCGTATTCCACAAGTATTTTTAATTCCGGCGCAACGATCGGCGCCATGATCGCTCCGGTAAGCATTATTCCGTTGGCTGCGGTTTTCAGCTGGGAATGGGCTTTCCTCATTATCGGTATTCTGGGATTCATTTGGATGGGATTCTGGATATTCCTGTATAAGAAACCGGACGAACATCCGCGCGTAAACAATGCGGAATTGGAATACATTCTCTCCGACAAAGAATCGGAGGATGTTGTCGTAAAAGAAAAAGTATCGTTTCTTCAATGTTTCAGGTATAAACAAACATGGTCGTTTGCGTTCGGTAAATTTATGACCGATGGCGTATGGTGGTTTCTTCTGTTCTGGATGCCGAAATACATGGGAGAAATATGCAAACTGACGGAAAGGCAAAAAATATTGCCTCTCACAGTTCTTTATGCTATTGTAATGCTTTCTTTATATGGAGGTAAATTACCGACGATTATCATTAATAAAACCGGCAAAGACCCCTATACCGCCCGTATGCGGGCCATGTTGATATTTGCTTTCTTTCCGCTGCTTATCTTGTTGGCACAGCCGTTAGCCGCATACTCGTACTGGTTTTCGGTTATTATTATCGGTCTTGCGGGAGCTGCTCATCAATCGTGGTCGGCAAACATATTCTCTACCGTAGGCGACATGTTTCCCAAAAAAGCCATTGCAACCATTATCGGAATCGGAGGAATGGCCGGCGGTATCGGTTCTTTTATAATCAACAAAGGCTCCGGTAAATTATTCGTTTTTGCAGAGATTGAAAAATTTCAGCTTTTAGGTTTTGAAGGCAAGACTGCCGGATATTTTATTGTTTTCTGTTTCTGTGCCGTTGCTTATCTGATCGGTTGGATCGTTATGAAATCGTTGGTTCCCAAGTATAAACCCATTACCGATTTATAACTCCTAACTTAAGAGTTAAGAGTTAAGAGTTAAGAGTTAAGTCGGGTATTTTAAAGAGTCAAAAAATTCATGAAAGTTGCATGACGTTTAAAATTTTCGACATTTTCAACTCTTAAGTACCCGGCAAAATTTAATTTAAAAATGATTATCGGATGTTGTACCCGGCTATCCCCGCAGGCGGGGTGTAAAAATGTGTCGATGCTTCAAGAAAATATTCGTTCTTTTTGTCCCGTCAGGGACATTATATCGGTAGAAAAACACCCTCCTTCACCCTCTGTCCCGTCAGGGACAACATGTTTTCTTCTTTACATTACGTCCCTGCCGGGACTTTGGTCACCGGAAGGACTCTCCTTTCTACCGATATGTTGTCCCCGGCGGGACAGAAGGCAATATTTTTCAGACCGGATTTTTCAAAAAAAACGAATATTACATTTTTACGCCCAATTTGGGGATAGGTAGGTGCAATATCCGATAATCATTAATTTAAATTATTTTAAACGCGAAGATGCAAAGACACAAAGCCGCAAAGATTTTAAACTTTGCGTCTTTTCGCCTTTGCGACTTGGCGTTTAAAATATAAACTATTTTTCCACCATACTTAACTTTTAACCCCCAACTCTCAACTTTTAACTCTTAACTCTCAACTCTCAAAAATTAAACCTCACAGCAACCCAATTATTTTTCTCCGAAAATCCGGCATAATCTAAACCCAATCGTCCGGCCTCTTTTTGAATAGCGGGGATGTCTGTGACATAAAAGCCGCTCATAAAAAGAACACTGCCTTTCCGCATACAACGAACATAATGATGCATATCGTTCAGCAGAATGTTTCGGTTGATGTTGGCAAAGATATAATCATAAACGTCACCGGTTCCTAAGATTTCGGCGCCTCCATGCTTGACGGATATATTCTCCGTCCGGTTTAATCGAATATTTTCCAATGAATTATTATACGCCCATTCGTCAATATCTATGGCAACCACGGGATCAGCGCCTTTCATGGCGGCGAGAATAGCCAGCACCGCTGTTCCGCAACCCATATCCAATACCGATTTCCGGGTTAAATCAATATCCGTCATGGCCGAAATCATTAACGAAGTTGTTTCATGATGTCCCGTTCCGAAAGCCATTTTAGGATCAATCAGAATATCGTACCGCATTTTCGGAATGTCTTTGTGAAAAGAACTGTGTATAACACATTGATCGTCAATAATAATCGGGTTGAAATAATGCTTTTCCCATTCTTCGTTCCAATCGGTCGGGGCAATATCTTCCGTTCTGTACCGGATTTGATAAGCCGGATAATCGGCTTTGAAAGAAGAAAGCGCATCATCAAATAATTTCGGGTCAAAATTTTCCGATGCAATATAAGCCGTCAAACCTTCGCCGGTTTGAACAAAACTCTCGAACCCGATTTCCGCAAGCAGGGCGGAAAGAATATCACCGATAAATTCCTTGTTCGGAAAAATAGAAAAAGAATATTCGTAATAATTCATAAATCTTTAAATGGGCAAATGTTAAACACCGACAAACTTGGTTGTTTATTATGATAAAGTCTTATCTTTGTGAGAGAATAGATAAAAGGAATGCAAAAGTAATCTCTTTTTTTATTCTTTTTTAATAATTAACGGATTAAACTTATCCAAACATAAATAGTCTTAAAAAAAGAAACATGTTATTTTGAAGGAATTTGAAGGAAAGAAAGGAATAATCATTATGAAAAAGAAAATTAATACACTATTAATCGGATTGGCGTGGGCTTCATTTTTGTTTACGGCCGGTGCACAAGATTATTATTATCAACCGGAGAAAGATGAACCGCAAGTAACCAAGAAAGAAGTAACCAAAGCGCCTGAAAAACAACCGCAAATCGTTGTTACATCCAACAAACCCATGACGGTGAGTGTTGATGAGTATAATCGTGTTTACAGGAATAATGATGAACCCGATACCATTGCCTATAATGATGATGAATATACGTCAGACGAAGATAATTATCAATACAGCGATCGTATCGACCGGTTTCATAATGTTAATTCGGTGGTTATAACCGGAAGCGATGACATTAATGTTTATGTTCCTGAAAATAATTGGAATGTTTATATTAACGGCAGATATAATTACGGAAGTCCTTACTACTACGGCTGGGGCGGCCTGTACGGGGGCTGGTCTTTCGGTTGGGGATGGAATGTATGGTGTGATCCGTATTGGGCTTGGAACTGGAGCTGGGATTGGGGCTGGCCCGGATATTCCTGGGGATGGTACGGAGGCTATTATCCGTATTATTCCGGTTATTGGGGCGGAGGATACTATTCCTCTTATTATGGCGGACATCATTATGCCCCGTATGCTTACTACAGTAACGGACGGAGAGGATATTCACCCGCCGGCGGCAGATCGACGAGATATGATTCGGGAAATGATTATTATACCGCAGGTACCCGTACACGTTCAGACGTCAGATCCGGAAATACGTATTCATCCGGCAGAACCGGAACTACCATGCGGAGTTCAGCGTCTGACAATGGTACTACCGGACGTACTTCTTCCGGCCGAACAGTCAGAAGCGGTGAATATACTTATGATCCGACAACCGGTAAAGTGGTTTATAACAGTCGCTCTTCTTCATCCGGTATTGAAAAAATGACAAGAAGTACCGGGACGCAAGGGCGTACTCATTCCGACGACAATATTACCGATCGTACAAATCGGACGAGTGTTGATAATTCGACAGACAGCAGCAATCCTTCAAGCGG
>WRGA01000107.1 GCA_009787405.1 Candidatus Azobacteroides sp. | reverse complement strand
TTAAACGCGAAGTTGCCAAGACACAACGTCACAAAGAATTTAAACTCTACGCCTTTCCGTCTTTGCGACTCGGAGTTTAAAAATATAAATTATTTTTTGCGACATACTTATTGTTAATTATATTAAATGATTATCGGATGTTATGCCCGGCCCTCCCTGCAGGCAGATATAAAAAATGTGTCCATGTTTCAAAAAATATTCGTCCTTTTTTGTCCTGTCAGGGACATTATATCGGTAGAAAAACACCACCCCTTCACCCTTTGTCCCGTCAGGGACAAAATCTTTTCCTCTCCATATTACGTTCCTGACGGGACTTTGGTCTCCGGCGGAATTCTCCTTTCTACCGATATGTTGTCCCCGGCGGGACGGAAAACAACATTTTTCAGACCGGATTTTTCAAAAAACGAATATTACATTCTTACACCACACTTAGGGAATAGGGAGGTGCAACATCCGATAATCGTTTTATATTATTTTTAAAACATTACAAGTATATTTTGAATTTCTCGATAATACTCTCTACTTTTGTCAAACCAAAAACCAATTTTACGATTAATAATCATATAATATAAAGGTGCATGGAAGACATTTTAAATAATATACATGAAGTTGTAGTTGAAAAGCCGGTGGATCTGATCATTAAGCAGATCAAGCAATTAATTGGTTCCGGACAATTAAAACCGGGCGACAGGCTTCCGGCAGAACGGAAACTGGCAGAAAGATTAGGCTTGGGAAGAACTTATGTGCGTGATGCAATCAAAAAATTGGAATTTTACGGAATTTTAAAAACACTGCCTCAATCGGGAAGTATTGTAGCGGGCCTTGAAATATCAGCATTGGAAGGATTAATCGCCGACGTTTTAAAATTAGACAATACCGACTTTTATTCTTTGGTGGAAACCCGTTTCATTCTCGAAACCAATGCGGCAAGACTTTGTGCCCAAAGAAGAGACGAAAATGATCTGAAAAATATCAAAGAGGCATTGGACACTTACAGTGCAAAAATAAGCGACAGTCCCGATAATTCAGTCGCTTATGATGAAGACTTGACTTTTCACCGGAAAATTGCGGAAGGAAGCAAAAATCAAGCGCTTAAATCCATGATGTTGACAATTACTCCGGATATCATGGCCTATTATCAAAAATACAAAACATGTAAAGATACCGGTCAAATAGCATTGAGAGAACACCAATTGCTGTACGAATACATCCTTCAACAAGACGAAGATGCAGCTTATAAAACAATGGAACTGCACTTGAAAGGAATCATGGAATTTGCCAAAAAAACTGAAAGCATCAATATAAAAGAAGACTGACCGGTCTTCTTTTTTTGTTATAAAAATACTTCCTGCCCTTTATTTTTTGTTTTTATGCAAATTGGTCGACTAATTGTTTGGTTTTCCAAAATTAAAAGAAAAGCTTACCGATGTAACCAATAACACCGGAGAACTCAGGCTGTGCCGTTCTTTTTTCGGTAGTGTCATGAATTGACTGATTTAAGAAATAAATACCATGATAACCGGCGTTTTATAATAATATATCAGCTAATTTATGACACCACCAAATAAAGCTTCATTAAGTTTTCGATAAAAGTCGATATTATGTCAACGATAAAATTTAATTTCGGTTTATTGTTGACATGACACTATATATTTTCGAAATTCCCGAAAACGGCGATTCTCTCCGATAACTCCTTACACGTAACAGATACCTACTTTTCAAATCCGTCGGGAAATGGCTCGATTTTTAATCGGCCGATAATGATAATAAAATTATATGATTATCGGATGTTGCACCCGGTATCCTCACCTGCGGGAGTGTAAAAAATGTTGTTTTCCGTCCCGCCGGGGACAACATATCGGTAGAAAGGAGAGTCCCTCCGGTAACCAAAGTCCCGTCAGGGACGTAATGCGGGAAGGAAAACATGTTGTCCCCGGCGGGCCGGAGGGTGAAGGGTGGTGTTTTTCTACCAATATAATGTCCCTGACAGGACAAAAAAGAACGAATATTTTTTGAAGCATTGACACATTTTTACACCCCGGCTGCGGGGATAGTCGGGTACAACATCCGATAATCATTTAAAATTATTTTGCAAGTCCAAATATGTTCATTAATTTCGCATATTCATTAGCACTGAACGCAATCTTATTTTGAACAAACATAATTTTCGGTTATGAACAAAAACTCGGACAATTCAACATCCTACACACATTTCAAAACTTCTTATTTTCAATGAAGCATTTAATTTTTATACTTATTCTATTCCCATTATCTATTGATGGACAAACAATATATTTAAAATCGTATGGTTCCGATTCAGACCCGATAGTTATTTTTATACATGGCGGGCCCGGTGGTAACTCAACATTATTTGAATCGACTACAGCGAATATTTTGTCAGAGAAAGGCTTTTTTGTAATCGTATATGACAGACGAGGGGAAGGAAGGTCATTGGATGAAAATGCAACATTTACTTTTGATGAAGCGTCTAATGACTTAAATATGATCTATGAAAAATATAAAATTAAAAAAGCAAATTTAATCGCCCATAGCTTTGGAGGGATAGTAGCGACATTATATACGAATAAATATATTGAAAAAGTCGAAAGTATTGTTTTGGTTGATGCGTTGTTTTCTCAGCAAGAAACTTATGATCATATTTTAGATGCATCAGAAAAGATATTTAAAAATAAAAAAGATACGCTGATGTTGAATAAAGTGATTGAAATAAGGAAACTTTCAAAAAATTCTCCGGAGTACAGAGCAATGTGTTATGAGATAGCAGATAGTAACCATTTCTTTAATATGCCGAAACCAACCGAGGAATATATGAAATTGATGAATGAATATAAGGAAAGTGATCTTTATAAGGATAATATAAGAAATAAAAATTCTACTCGATTATTTTTCAAAAATGAACCTTTAAATAATATAGATATAAAAAATATATTAATAATGATAAGAAATAACAATGTGCCTTTATACGCTGTTTACGGAAAACAAGACGGTATTTTTTCACGAAAACAATTAAATGATTTAAAAGAAATAGTCGGAAAAAAACAATTTACTCTTATTGATAATTGTTCGCATTATTCTTTTGTTGATCAACAATGCCTGTTTTTGAAGAATATAATCTTTGCCTTAAAAAACGTCCGAAATGTTCGGTAAATTTCGAACAAAGATACAATTTATCGCGTCTTTCAGCGACGCCAAATACCTGCTGCCGGCAGCTACTACCATCCGGCATGAAAAATTACAGATCGGAAATCTGAACATGAAAAAAGCCGACTCTTTCGAATCGGCTTTTTGCTTTTTACTCATTCACTTTGAAATCAATCTTTCACAAACACAACCACACGGTTCCAGTCATTTTCTCCAAACGGTTGAACTTCATCGCCCAAGAAATCTGTTTGGATACGGCTCGGGTCAATGTTATATTTTTTGACCATTGCATTATAAACGGCTTGAGCACGTTTTTCAGACAACTTTTTGTTCCCTGCGGGAGTTCCTGTTTTCTTGTCGGCATAACCGGTGACTTTCAATTTAGCGTCCGGAGTTGTTCTCAAATAACGAACGGCTTCTTCGATAGACGACCATTGAGCATCATCGATAACAGAGCTGTTGATACGGAAGAATACAGGTTTCGGCAGATAATCAAACACTTTCTTGGTTTCTTTGATCACTGTGGGTTCCGGACATGCTGCGCATTCAGGACATGCCGGACAAGAAACCGGACGTTTGCTCAATTCATTGTTTTGATCACGCAATCTGTTGATTTCGTTATTCAACGCATCAATTTCCCGTTGATCTTTCAAGTCAGCTTTTACGAAATTACGCGGCTTGAATTTATAGGTAATGCCCAACATCACATTTGCTACAACGTCATGATTGTTGCTGCCGCCTACTTGACGGTCGAAATTTTCGGGTAAAATTAACGCATTGGCTTCCAAACCGAGATTAATAGCGTCGCTCAAACGGAAATCAGCGATAAAACCACCTTTTTCCATGATATTGTTCACAGCGGTACGTCCATCTCCTTTATCTCCATCTTTAAATGTGTGAGCATAACCGATACCACCGAATACAACGAAATTAAACACGCGATTCGGGCTATAACCGCAGAATGCATTACTCAAATTAAGCAATAAATCTAACCCACCGCTAATATAAGGTACATCATAAAGATAACCGTTGTTCCCGTCTTTATCATTTTTTTGTTTACCTAAAAACGTTTCTTTCACATAATTCGGATAATAACCGGCAGGAATATATGTATCACTCGCGCTGTACGGACTCGGATAATTGATCCCTTTGTACCACAGACTCTCCTTACCGGCGGTTTCATTCCAATTGGTATAACCTTTCAATTTAGCGCCGGTAGCGCTCAAACGCAATCCCCAAACAGGAGTCATCCATTTTCCGAGGGAAAGGCCGACTGTCGGTTGAACGTTGTCAAAAAGATCCAAACGTCCACTTCCTTCACTGAATAAATGAGAGATACCTCCCGAAACCGTCAGAAACCAATTTCCTCCGGTATTCAAAAAAGTAGGTTTTCCGGAGGAAGTTTCACTTGTTTGCGCATTCATGCACAAAAAGGGTGCAGCCACTAAAACAAACAAAAATAATTTTCTCATTTTCATTTTTATTTAAATTAATAAAATCAAAAAAAGGCACAAAAATATTAAATCAAAGAATCGACCAAAATTTTGCGCCAAAGGTAACTAAAAAATTAAATTTAACATAATATCATCCTTATTTTTTCTTATCATAATGTAGTATTCACTTTGAATCTAAAACCGTCTTTATCCCTTTAATACAGCTTTTACACTGTTTCTATGTGTATGATTACATACGGATTTATAGGACTTCAGTTTCATTAAAATAATACAAATTATGTAAAAATATCATATTATCTCACGCCAAGTTGAGAATCCATGTAAAATAATCCGGATATATTTTTATCGATTAATTTCAGTTTATCCACAATACCGGAAGCCGTAGCTTCTTCTTCCACCTGCTCGTCCACATACCATTTCAACATACTTTCCGTAGCTTTGTCTTCTTCGGAGCGCGCCAAATCCACCAGCTTATGAATATTATCGGTAACGACTTTTTCATGCTCCAACGTTTGTTCAAAAATTTCCAGCGGTGAACCGAATTTTACGGGAACTTCCGCAACCGGCGCCAAAGCAACCTTTCCTCCGCGATCCACGATATAATCCATGAACCTGAAGGCATGTTCCATTTCTTCTCCATATTGTTTTTTCATCCAACCGGAGAAACCGTTAAATCCTTCCGATGCAAAATGCGTCGACATGGACAAATACAAATAAGCCGACCAAATTTCGGCATTAATTTGAGCATTTAATGCTTTTTCTACTTTCTTATTCATATACAATTATTTATAAAACTTAACAATTCGTCAATTTCCACGTGCAATATTAACAAAAAAAATTCAAATAATATCCTGAAATCCGGAATATAATGGCAAGAAATCAAGTATCACACTAACAATTAACATATTAAATATTTTTCTTAAAAATGCTCAATCCATTAAACATTCGGGAATATAATTAGTCTTAGTAAAGAATGTCGTTTTTGCGGCATTTGAAAATATTCCCTGAAAATAATACAATAACTCTAATTAATAAGCAACATCATGAAAAGGAGCATCATTTATACAGCAATCCTATTATTCACCTTAGGATTTACATTTTCCGATCTTGCCGCCCAACGTCAAAGTTCGCGAAGCGGCAACAATTCCGAAAGGGGACGTGCTTCCTCTTCCGAAAGCGCACGGTCGTCATCATCGAACAGTGATAATCACGGTACGCAAAATACGGGCAGAAGCAATGCTTCATCTTCGAAAAACAATGCGGAAAAATCATCTTCCCAAAATTCCTACAACCAAACCAATAACAACAAACGCAGCAGCAACGATTATACCGGCAAAACGAATCAAAATTACAGCTCAAACAATAACGCATCCGGTTCAACCCCGAGAGAACATAATAATTCCGATACCAAAACGTACAATTATCTTTCCGGAAACAGAACCGGAACCGGCGTCAACAAAGGATCTCAAAACAATCACAGGGAAACGGCTTACGGATACGATTACACCTACGGGAACAATAGTTATCGGAATCCCGGCAACGGAAACCGCAACAACAGATATTATTACTCGAGCGGCAATTATTATTACAACAATCGTTCCTACAATGTTTACCATTGCAACAACATCGATTACTATTACAACGGAGGATATTTTTACCGTTGGAATAACAGCGTAGGATTCAGCATTGCCATCGCACCGTTCGGCGTCCGCGTCAGTGTATTACCCGCAGAATACAGAACCGTCTATTACGGCAATCGCCCGTATTTTTACTTCGGAGGAACATTTTACACTCGGGTCAATGACTTCTACGAAGTGGCTTATCCGCCCATAGGCGCCATTGTGGAATTTATCCCGAACGGTTGTGAAACCGTTTACATCAACGGTGAAACTTATTATGTCGGAGCAGGCATTCAATACAAACCTGTTCTTGTAAACGGACAGATTTGGTATCAAATCATAAAAGTCGTTTAACGATAAAAGGCTTACTTTGTTTTCATTTTGCAATTTTGGATTAGTGAAAAAGCCCGACGGGAGAAACACCTGTCGGACTTTTTTTATTATCCTGTTGCCGTGATTGTCTGATTCACAAACGGGTAATCCTCGCACCCAGACTGTTCAACCGTTTGTCGATCTGTTCATACCCGCGATCGATTTCTTCGATATTATGAATGGTACTGGTTCCTTGCGCTGACATGGCAGCAATCAGCAAAGCGATGCCCGCACGAATATCCGGAGAAACGAGATTGGCCGCCCGCAAAGGATATTCCCTCGCATTTCCGATTACCGTGGCACGATGAGGATCGCATAAAATAATCCGCGCTCCCATATCAATCAATTTATCCACAAAAAATAACCGGCTCTCAAACATCTTTTGATGAATAAGCACACTCCCTTTGGCTTGAGTGGCCACCACCAGCAATACACTCAATAAATCCGGAGTAAGTCCCGGCCACGGAGCATCGGCAATGGTCATGGTCGAACCATCCATAAAATTTTCGACAGCATACAACTCCTGTTTCGGAATATAAATATCGTCACCATCTTGTATTACGGTAATTCCCAAGTGCCGGAAACATCTCGGAATAATTCCCAATTGATCATACATCACATTCTTTATCGTAATTTCGGAGGCCGTCATAGCCGCCATGCCGATAAAACTGCCGATTTCTATCATATCCGGCAATAATGTATGTTCACAGGCATGCAGTTCTTTCACGCCGTTTATCGTCAACAAATTCGATCCCACGCCGGAAATATCGGCGCCCATCGCATTCAGCATCTTGCAAAGTTGCTGAACATAAGGTTCGCACGCAGCATTATAAACGACAGTCGTACCTTCGGCCAATACAGCAGCCATCAACACATTCGCCGTTCCGGTTACGGAAGCCTCATCCAATAAAATATAAGTACCCCGCAACTTCTTTGCCGAGATACAATAACATTGTTTTTCGGCGTTATAATCAAAAACGGCTCCCAACTGTTGAATTCCCGTAAAATGAGTATCCAACCGGCGCCGTCCGATTCTATCACCGCCGGGCTTCGGTAAAACAGCATTTCCGAAACGCGCCAAAAGCGGCCCGACAAGCATAACAGAACCCCGCAAAGAAGCGCTCCGTTTAAAAAATGCATCGGTACCGAAATATTCGGGATTTACTTCATCCGCACGAAAAGTATAGGAATGTTCCGACAAGCGTTCAACCTTCACGCCCAATTCCCGAAGCAATTGAATCAAATTATTGACATCCAGAATATCCGGAATATTATTCACCGTAACTTCTTCGGAAGTCAACAAAATGGCGCAAATAATTTGCAAAGCTTCATTTTTCGCTCCTTGAGGAACAATCTCACCCTGCAAACTATGTCCCCCTTCTATGACAAACAACGCCATTCTTCCGCCTATCTTTTTTTGTTTTTCCGCTGCAAAATGTCTCTGGACTCGCGTAGTTTCAGTAAATCTCTGTCGATTCTGATTTTTCCGTACGACATTTCGTCGAGGTCTTTGAAGATTTTCGGATCATCGACCACTTCTTTGTTCCAGGTCAGAAAAGATTTTTTCATGTGATTGGCCAATAAAGAGGTCAACACGTCTTTTTCCTGCCCGGGGCCGAGCGCTCCGAGTTTCTGTATCATTTGTTCGAGCGTTCTTCCGTAATGACGATACATAATCGAACCTGACTTGTAAGGAATTTTTGCGGGACGGGAATATAAATTTTCTTTTTTCATGATTTCATACGGATAATCGATATCCAATTTGAAATCGGACATAATGGCCAAATGATCCCACAACTTATGCCTGAAATCATTGACATCCCGCAAATAAGGAAATAAATTCCCCATAGTATTAATAATCGACTCTGCACATCTTTGACGTTCTTTTCTGTCTTCGATACCTACAGCATAATCGACCATATTTTGAATATTTCGTCCGTATTCGGGCAATACCAAAGTCTTAAGTTTTGTATTATACTTCATGTGATGTATGATGGAAGTGTTTATTTTCAATGCCAAGATAAACCGGAAACTCTCCGGAATCACGGAATAAGTTTTTTCGGCGTGGTAGCCACGAAATCCTTCAAATAAAAAGGCTCGAAATAAGCGACATTTTCAACGTCATTCCGGAAAAATTTTTCTTCCGACAAAGGTAACATATTTTTTGCCAAAGGATAAACATCATCCAAAAATATCGCATTCGGATGCTGAATCACGGCTTTACACTTTTCGGCGCCGGTACCGAAAAAAACAATCTTCCGCTCCGACAATTCATTCAAAAAAGAATTACGGTCGATGATTTCAGCCGAAACCCCTTTCACCGGACGCAATTTTTTATCGTAAAGCGCAGTATAAACTTCCATTCTGCGGGCATCGATCATCGGGCAAAAAAGAAAATCAGAAAATGCCGGATCCCGTAAAACCGCCATCGTCAGAACCTGAAGTGTGGGTACGGCAATCAACGGAATTTCCCATCCGAAACACAATCCTTTCGCCAACGAAACCCCGATCCGCAACCCGGTATAAGATCCCGGGCCGCAACTCACGGCAACGACATTAATCGTCATTCCCTTCCCGCGGGCAAAGTTGACCGCTTCATCGACAAAAGGCGCCAAAACGCTTGCATGAGACATTCCTTCCGTTTTTTCTTTTGAAAAAAGAACGGAACCATCATCAGACAAAGCAACGGAACAAACAGATGTGGACGTTTCCACATGCAAAATACAAGCCATAATTCATGATCAAATCTAACCACCCGAAAGGGTTGCAAAAATAACGTATTTTACATAAATCGAGAAAAAAGTGAAAGCAAAAATTATTTAAGTAAAATTAAGCAAAATAGTTTATTAATATTTTTAAAAAACATCTAAATTTGCAAGAAGAAATATTTTGTTTATACCTGCCGAGCAGGCATTTTAAATCGTCCGGAATATGAAAAATATAATAATAACAGCAGGGTTGTTTGTCATCACCTCATGTGGCACATCCTCCATAGACACGGCTAAAATGGAAGCCTTGGCGCAAATGGTCGAAAGCCGGAATTATGTATTTGTAGCAGAGTATGCCTACCCGATGAATGGACGAAGTATCTATCTTACTTCGGAATATACATTTGCAGTAAGTCAAGATACCATCACCGCCTACCTCCCGTATTTCGGAAGGGCATACGTAGCCCCCATAGATCCGGATGAAGGAGGAATTCAATTCAAAAGCAACAATTTCAGGTATGACATCACAAAGAAAAAAAACAACTGGGAAGTTATGATAAAAACCAAAAGTGTTCAACGCAATTATCAAATATCATTGAACATCGGAACAACAGGCAATGCGACATTAAACATAACCAGCAACGACAGGCAAAGCATCTCTTTCAACGGATACATCGATAAAGGGAAATAAGTTCCCCAAATCCGGAAAAACAAAAAAGACGACTGAACAACTTCAATCGTCTTTTTGTATTGAAAATAGAATTACCAAGAATTAAAATCCAAGGGATTCATTCTGTAAAACCGTTTACACTTCCACGGAAACAGCCTCCACGGAAACGAACGAACGATTGTTTCTTTTTTTACAAAAAACAACTTTTCCCGGAACTAATGCAAATAAGGTATGATCTCTGCCCATACCGACATTGCTGCCCGGATGATGAACCGTTCCTCTTTGACGAACGATTATATTTCCTGCTTTGGCAAACTGACCGCCAAATATTTTCACTCCCAATCGTTTACTTTCCGATTCGCGACCGTTTTTCGAACTTCCGACGCCTTTCTTATGTGCCATTTTCTATCTGATTTAAACGTTACGCCACTATTTCATTAATTTTCACTTGAGTAAAACACTGACGGTGACCGTTGCGTTTTCTGTAGCCTTTTCTTCTTTTCTTTTTGAAAACGATTACTTTTTCGCCCTTCATATGCGCAAGCACTTCGCAAACCACTTTAGCGCCTTCCACAAGCGGAGATCCGATCTTTACCGCTCCGTCATTGTCAACCAACAATACTTTGTCAAACTCCACCACGTCGCCTTCTTTCGAGGCAAGACGATGAACATACAATTTACGGCCGGCTTCGGCTTTGAATTGCTGTCCTTGAATCTCTACAATTACGTACATCTGTTTTTTTATTTTTACAGGTTACCTCCAACAAGGCGGAACAAAAAATCCTGTTCTCTTTTTTGCCTTTACGGAAACGAGGTGCAAAAGTAGGAAAAGTATTCCGATTCACCAAAATCCCCGCTTGATTTTTCCCTTACTGCTTCACATACAAATACCTTTTTTTGTGACAAACGTACACGATACCGGTAAAAATAATCATCAGAGCAAAAAAGATCCCATACATTTCATTATTCTGAAAATTCCCGTATTCCATAAAGAAACGCTGAGACGGAAAATTCAGATAGTCAAATTTCGCAAATCCTTCCACGATTCCGTCAACATTAATCCGGAGCCAACACTTGGAAAGAATGATTTGAATGATGATATAAGCGACGGGTACCCATTTTTTAAATTGCAGTTCCGAAAAAACAACAAGCAGAGGAAATACAATGAAAGGAAGCATATTGATGCTGAAGCGGGATTCAGATTGAGTGGCGAAAATCAAAAAATACACCATCGCAAAAAAATATCCGGTTCCGTAATTCCCCAATAACGGTAAAATTCTTTTCCAGCACAGAACGACCAAAACAGGCAACAAACCGTAATAAACGAAATGAGCTTCTAAAAACCTCAACGGCATCAACAACGGTTCCCCGATTAACCGGTAAATGGTACTGTAAATGGTATACGGAGAATGAATTTCCGGATTCGACAATTTATATTGAAAAGCAAACATCAAAAGATATGCCGATAAAAACAACAATATATTGAGGGGCTTTACAGATTTAAAAAATGCTTTCAACCAAACAAACAAATCAAAACGAACATCTTTCATCGTTCGATACATGAAAATCAAAAACAGCAGCAACGAAAATCCGAGAAGGAGAAGAGGCTTCTTTTCATTGTTAAAAGCAAAGAAAACCGGCAAAAGGTCTCTTTGTTTAATATATAAAAAATAGACCATAAAAAACAGGGCAGCAAGGGCATATAAAAGAACAATGATTTTACACACAATGCCGGAAGCCGATACCCCTTTCGTCTGTTTTACTGATTTGTCGACGAGATTAAATTTTTGGTTCGGGAAAAAAAGCAGAAACAATATGATCACCCAACTCGTCTGCCAAATAAATGCGGATAATATGCCGATAAGCAATAACTTTATCATCCTTTTCTTCAGGAAAAAATAATACGCCGCCAACATGGCCGTCAAGGCAAAAATATCGGTATAAAACGGATTATACCCGCTGTTTTTCAATACCGGAAAAGTAAAAAACAAAGAAGCAAACCCGATCATCTCAATCGTCGATGAAAATCGAAACCACGTTGAGATTTTAAAGAAATAACAAACCGAGATGATGATTGAAATAATATTCAGAATACAGACCCCGACCATTAATGAAGCATTGTCTTTTGATATTCCGAAAGAATTATACACCACATTAATAAGGGCAAAAGGAGCTATACGCTGTATGGTATAAATGGAGTAGCCTCCTTCCTTTATTTGCGTATCGAAGCTTCGCGCAAATTCACGATAAAAATCGCCATCCCATCCTGCCCCTTCATTAACGGCCATTTTTTCACCCAAAAAAGAAAACGACAATATGACCATTAATATGCCGACAAGAGCTGCTCTTGTAATGAATACGGTCTTCACTTTTTCATTGATCATATTACCTTAAATCGATCAGTTCAGCATTCGGATACTTACTTTTATCAAACGTAAACATCCCGCTCGAAAATTGTTGTTTGATTTGATATTTAGCGATTTCGATGCGGTTGGCGATTCCGTTGACATAGTACAATCGGATCGACACCGGCAATTGGGTTATTTTATCCACTTGGATGACAAGCCTTTTCCATTCATTTTTTTTCTGCGGAACAAGCTCTACTTCATCCACCTTTTTGTTGCCGGATATTTTTTCTCCGATATATTTACAATTAAATCCTTTTTGATACATGGTCAACACCGCCGACGGACTGATCATTTGAGTTTCGTCTTCCGACGGAGCGGTCATATTTACCTCTTCGCTCGTTTTCATATATACCCACTGATTGGTTCCGTTATACCAGGCAATATAATCGGGGGTTTCGACGACAAACTTATTGCCCAGCATCGAAATCATTCCGTTAAACGACTCATTTGTTTTCGCTTTCGTATTCTCAAGCGTAAAGACAAAAGACGCTTTAATGCCTCCCGCATTCGCAAAGGCCGTCGATGCGCCATTCAATATTTCCCGCGCTTTTTTATCATTCTGTTGAGAAAAAACATACCCGCCGGACAAAATAAAAAACGTGATGATACCGATAAATGTTTTCATAGGAAAATATTTTATTTCTTACACTAAGGTCGTATGGAAGCCGCAATCATGGTCATTCTCTTTGGTGAACGTCATTCATGCGGATTTTATACGAAAATCAAAAAATCAAACGTTAAAAATTCAATTACAAAGAGTTCCATCCTTGCGCTTTTAATCGGTGTTCGGTTCCGTCCCGCGCAATTAAGTGCGTTCCCAACGAGCTGTTGGTGATATACCCGATGATTTTAACTTCTTTTAATGTCGATACTTTTTCGTGCATAGACAAAGGAACGGTGAATAATAATTCATAATCCTCTCCCCCGTTCAGAGCCGCCGTCACCAAATTCATATTAAATTCCTCCGCCATAACGGCCGTTTGGTAATCGATCGGAATATGTTCTTCATACACCCGGCAACCGACCATACTTTGTTTGCAAATATGCAGCAATTCGGAAGACAATCCGTCGGAAATATCGATCATGGCCGTCGGCAAAATATCGTTTCCGGCCAGCCGTTCAATAACGTCCCGACGAGCACGCGGTTTCAGTTGACGTTCAAGCAGATATTCTCTTCCCGTAAAATCAGGAGTAAAACTGCCTGTTTCACCGGCAAAAATCCGCTTTTCCCGTTCCAATAATTGTAACCCCATGTAAGCACCGCCCAAATCACCCGACACACAAATCAAATCGGCTTCCTTGGCACCGTTCCGATAAACAATCTTATCTTCGGCGGCTTCCCCCAAACAAGTGATGCTGATGGCCAATCCCGTCAAAGAAGCAGACGTATCTCCCCCGATAATGTCCACGCCATATTCATTGCAAGCCGTTTCGAGTCCGGTATAAAAATTCTCCAAATCTTCAACGGAAAACCGCTTCGAAATACCCAAGGATACGGTAATTTGCTTAGGCGTCCCATTCATGGCGTAAATATCGGAAATATTAACGACAGCCGCTTTATATCCCAAATGCATCAACGGAACATACGTCAAGTCAAAATGAATTCCTTCCAACAACAAATCCGTTGTCACCAACGTCAACAATCCGTTTTCGCAAGAAACAACCGCCGCATCGTCACCGACGCCTTTCCTGCTGCCGGCATTTTTCAATTGAATGTTTTGAGTAAGCCGATCGATCAGCCCAAATTCTCCTAAATCAGCGATTTCAGTTCTTTCGGAATTATCCATTATATTATTCAAGTAATTTTGAATTGTAAAAATAAGAAATAATCGTTAAAAGTCATACCTTTTTCATCAATTCTTTCATAATCAGCGTCATCTTAGGTTGAGCCGATTTAGCCGCCGCCTGCACTTCTTCGTGAGAAACTTCAATCACTTCTCCGACACCCCCCATATCCGTGATCACAGACAAAGCAAAGACCTCCATGCCTGAATGAACGGCAACAATCACTTCCGGCACGGTCGACATCCCGACGGCATCTCCGCCGATAATCCGAAAGTGCTTATATTCGGCCGGAGTTTCAAAAGTCGGGCCTTGCGTACCGACATACACCCCTTTTTTCAACCGGATATGATGTCGGGCGGCAGCTTCAAAAGCGGCAGCTATCAACCGTTTGGAATAAGGAGCGCTCATGTCGGGAAAACGGGGTCCCAATCGATCGTCATTTTTTCCCCGCAAAGGATGTTCGGGAAAAAAATTGATATGATCGGTGATCACCATAATGTCGCCCACTTCAAAATCGGGGTTCACCCCACCCGAAGCATTCGAGACAAATAATGTCTTGACGCCCGATTCCTTCATCACTCTCACCGGAAACGTAACTTCCTGCATCGAATAGCCTTCGTAATAATGAAAACGGCCTTGCATGGCCAAAATAAACGTATCACCCAATTTCCCCGTCAATAATTTTCCGCAATGACCGGTGACCGTCGACACCGGAAAATGAGGAATTTCCTCATACGGAATCTCTTGTTTGTCCACCATTTCCTGAACCAATTCTCCCAATCCCGTACCCAGAATAACAGCCGTTTCGGGAATCCGGCCAAACTTTTTCGTAAGAAACGCCGCGGTTTCTTTAATTTGCTCTAACATATTCTCGAATTAAATGGTCAAATTCATTTTCTTTTTGCTGTAAAAAATAAACTTCTATCGGTAAATAATAGATATTTTTTTTAAAATCGCCATCGTCAAAATTGCAATCAATCCATCGGACAGCATCTTTCTCGGTCACCATCACTATTTTTTTTTCGGATTTAATCCCGGAAAATTTTTCCCTGACCATATTCCAATCGCTTTTTGTATACCAATAATGATCCGGATAAATCAGATGTTCCAATCGGCATCCGAGACTTTTTATTTTATCCGCCACCGGCCGGGGCGAAGCAATTCCGGTAACCAGCAAAACGGTCGTATTCTTCGCCAAAGAACCCAATTCAATGTCATTTTGCCCGGCTCCGGGAAAAAGAGCCTTTAAATTTCCGTAACGAAAAGAAGTAAAAAACAACTTTTGATCCGGAAATAAATTCAAATTCCGTTCGACCATTCGAGCCTCGACAGGATTAATCATTTCGGGACATTTCGTAACAATCACAATATCCGCCCGCTCTTTCCCTTTCAACGGTTCCCGTAACAACCCGACCGGCAATAAAGCATCTTCGTAAATCGGACGGTTAAAATCAGACAACAAGATCGAAAGTCCGGGCTTTACATACCGATGCTGAAAAGCATCATCCAATATAATGACTTCAGGGGCTTTTTCCTTTTCCATGTTCAATAATGTTTCGATGCCCCGCCTTCTGTTTTCATCGACCGCCACCAAAATATCGGGAAATTTTCGATACAGCTGATAAGGCTCATCGCCGATTATTTTGGGAGTACATTTTTCATCCGCAAGAACAAAACCGGATGTTTTCCGTTTATATCCTCTGCTCAAAACGGCAACCCGGTAATGTGATTTCAACAACCGGATTAAATATTCCGTATGAGGAGTTTTTCCTGTTCCGCCTGCCGTAATATTTCCGACAGCAATAATCGGAACACCGAATTTCCTTTCTTTTAATATCCCTGCATCGAACAACCTGTTCCTTAAAGATATAACAAGCCTGTACAATAAAGCCGGAAGGTATAAATACTTTCTCAATTTTGTCATAACCGTCTGTTAATGTAACCTCAACAAGAAGAAACAATCATCAAAAGGAATAAGTTTCAGCAAACTTACACAATTATTCTCATTGAATTGTCGATTTAGGAATATTTTCGTAAAAACAGAGCTTATAAAAGCTATTTTTGTATCCAATTTGTTTTAAAATGATAATGAGATGCACGTATTGAAAATCGATTATTCCAAAAACAAAAAACAACAGGTGAAATCCATCCTTTTGGGAGCAATTCATATTGCGATCGGTTTGGCAGCGCTGTATTTTTGCCGGGTGGAGCAAGCCGGCATCTTCTTTTGGTGTATTTCAGGATTGTATTTTATTTCAGGCATCCTCTTTTTGGTCGAAATCATTCTCCGCCGTTCAAAATATATTATCATTGATGACGAAGGAATAGAAGAAAAATTATCCGCTCATTCCGGCGTCAGACGAATTTACTGGAAAGATGTCAAAAAAGTGGAGATCAATATCTTGCAAGTGTTTCTGCATTCCAAATCAGGAAAAGACAATATCATTCATTTTTCCAACTTGCCTTACCGGGATGTAAAAACCATAAAACTCAAAATATTCAGCTTCTGTTTGCAGGAGAGGATTCCCTGCTCCATCAAAAGCATCAAAAAAGAAGAACCCAGGAAAGATAAACGCTATTCGTCTTAAAAAACCAAAGACGGAAAAGAATTTTTCCGTCTTTGGTTTTTTAAAGAGATGAATCAATCTTTAATCAACATTCAATGTTACACGTTTAAAACCGGTAACTTCGAGATTTTTATCGTGATTTTTCAAATATTGATCCACCGATATTTTTGCATCTTTGATAAACTCTTGTTGCAACAAACAAACTTCTTTATAAAATTTATTCAAACGACCTTCGGCAATTTTATCGACCATATTTTCAGGTTTGCCTTCTTCACGGGCTTTTTCTTTTGCGATGACCAATTCTTTTTCGATCACATCAGCCGGAACAAGATCTTTGGTCAAAGCAATGGGGTTCATGGCGGCAACCTGCATGGCAACATCTTTTGCCGTTTGATTATCCAATGCCTGATTAAAACCCACGATCGTAGCCAATTTATTTCCCGGGTGAATATAAGAAACAACAGCCGGCGCTTTTATATATTCATAAAAACCCAATTCCATTTTTTCTCCGGTAACCCCGATTTTTTCGGTGATCCAGTCGGAAACCGAACGACCATCCAACACAAGAGTGCAAAGCTCATCTTTGCCTGCCGGTTGTTTTTCCATCGCCAAATCCAAAATCTTTCGAGTCAAACCGATAAAATCAGCATTTTTAGCCACAAAATCCGTTTCACATTTCAATGCGACCACAGCGGCAAAAGCATTTTCCGCCGCCGCCAAAACACAACCTTCCGCAGCCTCCCGGTCTTCACGTTTAGCAGCAACGGCCTGTCCTTTTTTCCGGATAATTTCCATTGCCTTGTCAAAATCACCACCGGCTTCATTGAGGGCATTTTTGCAATCCATCATTCCGGCGCCGGTCATTTTACGCAAATGCGTAACATCTGCCATTGTAACAGCCATAATATTTCTATTCTATTTATATTTTTATAATTCGTCGTCGTCCGATTTAAATTTGTCGACGATTTTGGCATTCAACGCCTCTCCGTCTTCTTTTTTTGTCCGTTCTTTCTTGGCCGGTTTCGGGTTACGCTCTCTTTTGGGCGCTTCTTCGTCACCTCCGGCCGCCGCCGGCACATCGATTTTTTCTGCCTTGCGTTCTTCCAACCCTTCGGTTATTGCCGCGCAAACAGCATCCAAAACCACTTCAATGGATTTTGTGGCATCATCGTTTGCCGGAATAACAAAATCAATATCATTCGGATTCGAATTGGTATCCACCATCGCGAAAACAGGAATACCCAAACGGTTGGCTTCACGAACGGCAATGTTTTCTTTCATCACATCAATAACAAAAAGAGCAGAAGGCAAACGAGTCAGATCGGCAATACTGCCCAATGTTTTTTCCAATTTTGCCCGCTGACGGGTAATTTGCAATTTTTCTCTTTTCGATAAATTATCGAAAGTACCGTCTTTCGTCATTTTATCGATGGACGACATTTTTTTCACCGCTTTGCGAATGGTGGGAAAATTGGTGAGCATACCGCCCGGCCAACGTTCGATGACATAAGGCATGTTGATCGCAACAGCTCTATCAGCCACCACTTGTTTCGCCTGTTTCTTTGTGGCGACAAAAAGAATTTTCCGTCCCGATTTTGCAATTTGCTTCAGTGCTTCGGCAGCTTCATCCACTTTAGCAACCGTTTTATGCAAATCAATGATATGAATCCCGTTGCGTTCCATAAAAATATACGGAGCCATGGCCGGATTCCATTTTCTTTTCAAGTGACCGAAGTGTACTCCGGCTTCCAATAATTGGTCAAAATTTGTTCTTGGCATACAGTTGTTTTTTTAATCGTTTACATTCTTTTTCTGAATCGAATCATCAAGTAGCCCCGAAACACAGTCGCGGAAGTCTTGACAATTTAGATACTAAACTCCAAACGAAAAACCGGCATCCCGATTAACGTTTGCTGAATTGGAATCTCTTTCTGGCTTTGGGACGTCCGGGTTTTTTACGTTCAACCACACGAGGATCGCGCGTTAAAAAACCTTCGGCTCTCAGAGCCGGCTTATCTTCGGCGTTGATTTTCACCAAAGCGCGGGCAATCGCCAAACGAAGCGCTTCCGCTTGTCCTTTGAACCCGCCGCCGTCCAAATTGACCCGAATATCATATTTTTCGGCAACACCCAACTTATTCAGCGGTTGCAGCACCACATATTGAAGAATTCCGGAAGGAAAATATTGCACCAATTCACGTTTGTTTACGGTAATTTTTCCGCTCCCTTCGTTCACAAACACACGAGCCACAGCGGCTTTACGTCTTCCTATTGCATTTACTGCGTTCATATAGCTTATTTAAGAGTGTTTAAATCAATGAGTTTAGGTTGTTGAGCTTGATGAGGATGCTCCGGTCCCGAATATACATAAAGATTATTCAACAATTTGCGCCCCAAAATATTTTTGGGTAACATCCCTTTAATCACTTTGATATACAAAGCATGTTTCCCTTTTCTGCCGTTTTTTTCACCTTTTTTAAGCAACGTAAGAGGTGTGTTTTGTCTTTGCCCTCCGGGATAACCGGTATGCGAAAAATAAATACGATCCGTCCATTTATTTCCGGTCAATTTCACCTTTCCCGCATTGATAATAATCACATTATCGCCGCAATCTACGTGAGGAGTAAAATTCGGTTTATATTTACCTCTCAACAACTTGGCAACTTTCGATCCCATACGTCCGAGTATCTGATCCGTTGCATCTACAACAACCCATTCTTTATTTACCGTTGCGCTATTTGCAGAAATGGTCTTATAACTTAAAGTATCCACTGCTTATTGTTTTTTAATGTTAATTTAATGTCAAAATAATGAATTTTGTTCTTTCCCCTTTCGGATTGTATGCTTCCGACACATGAAGCAGTAAGCTCCTAAGAACTAAACTTTTACACTCTTACGATCATATTCAGGGCTGCAAAGGTACGATTTTCTTTTGAACGAGAAAAGAAATTCAACATAAAAGTAATACGTATCAGGCCGGAAAATAATCCACATTTCAAAAGGATTGATTATTTTTGTATCCCGACATGAATTTTTTAAATGATGGAAAATAATACGCTTCGTACACAAAACATAATATCACCGGATCGGGCAATGAATGTTATGGCAAATAATCTTGATAATCAAGATTCTCCACGGTGTCGGCATATTTTGGTATGATACCGGAAATGACGATTTGTTCGGAGTAGTATCCTCACAAGTATCAGAAGCAAGAGTAAGCGACGAACTTGCCGGAATCAATACTTAGCATAAAAAACTATCGGAAAAAACAGTACAATAAGTTGAAATTCAAAAATGGCGGAATGAACAACAATATACGTTCAAAATTGATAACCATCGGGAAATCGGATAGGGATGGGAAGGGTGGTAAATATATTATTCCGGATTCTTTAAAATATATTTCTTGCCAAATTCAATATCAAATCACTAAAAGACTCGCACGGATTTCACGGATTTCACGGATTTTTTTACCGGACATTTTTCAAAATCTGTATAATCTGTGCGAGAATAACAAGAATGTTTCTATTTTGATTGAAATATTTTCTTTCTATCGGACAATATGTCCTTTTGAATAAAATAATAAAGGACAACATGTCCGCCACGGCGGGTGAATTTTTATTCAGCGACAGGACGCACCGAGCGACCGTCCGACTTGTAGTTCCAATAGCTCCAATCCGCGCCGCCGCTGCCGAAACCCAAGTCGCACGCGTAGCGACTGTCGCCCTGCGTGCTACTCCAATAGTAGCCGCGGTAGTCGTCGCCGTAGAGCGTGCCGTCGTTGCTGTAGCGGTAACCGGCGGCAGGCAGAAAAATACTGCTACCGGTCGCTCTGTCGGTAAATCTTCCGCCGGATATACCGTTCTGTGTAGTCCATTCATATTTTACATAAGTTGTGTTTGTCAAACTTCCTATTTCAGCCAAAGTCGGTACCCGGTAACCCACAGGACTGGGGTCGTTGCCGGGCAACCAGAACATTGAGTTTGCATAAACGCTGTTATAGAAGTCGTCATTAAGCAGAAAATCAGTTGTGCCTTTATTCCATTGATAATAACCGCCGTAATCTTCGAAGTTTTGTACAAAAGTATGGGGTGCGCCTACATTGCGGGTTGCCCATTTTACGCCGTTGATTAAAACCCAATTGCCGTCGTCTTTCGTCACATGCTTTGTTTTAACTTGTGCAAAACCGGTTATGCTCCACGCCGCAAGAGCAATGAGGATTGTTGTCTTTAACTTTACTGCTGTTGTTTTCATAATATTTGCTTCTAAATTTTTTTTTGATTTTTTCAATCAAGTTGAGGCAGGGAAGAATCACGCATCCATAAGGGACGCCCCTACGATGCATTTTTTTCATTTGCCGAATGATCTGTTTTTAAATCGGTCTGTTATGATACGATGTTTTTATTTTACACCTGATCCTGTTTCATTTGAACAACCTTTTGGCGATCCCCATTTCCAACCCGTGTAATTCAGCCAAACCACGCAGACGGCCGATACAGGAATAACCGGGATTGGTTTTCTTTTTCAGGTCATCGATCATTTGATGTCCGTGGTCGAGACGCATGGGGATGGATACTTTTCTGCGATTCCGAAATTCGCCAAATCTGTTCTCGTCCATTCCGGCACGGGCATAAAATTGTAGGTGACAATCCTGATTCCGCATTCAGCCAAATTACGCAAAGATATTTTGTAATTTTCGATATACTTATTAAAATCACCCGGTTGCGTTTTGATCCGTTCGTGTACAGGAACACTTTCGACCACCGACCATTTCAATCCGGATTTTAAAACACCAACAAAGGTACAATTATTATTCTAAAGAATTTAATTTACCTTTGCACGTTCTAATTTCCCGGGAGAAAGACGTCCCGCAAAATATTTATATACATGAAAGATTTCATCAAAGTTCTCCTCCGTTTTGTTCCTCCATACAAGAAACAACTCTGGTTAAGTATCCTATATAACATCATTTCCGGGTTTTTAAATGTATTTTCGTTTTCATTGATCATCCCCATTCTTCAGATTCTATTCAAAATCAATGAAAAGGTGTACGGCTTCATTGCCTGGAACACGCCGGGAGTTTCTTTCAAAGACATGGCCATCAATAATTTTTATTGGTATATTTCTTCCATGATCGACAATTACAGCGGAAGTTTCACCTTATTTATATTGGGGCTGTTTCTTACGGTCATGACTTTTTTTAAAACAGGAACGGCTTATCTGTCGCTCTATTACATGACCCCCTTACGCACCGGCGTGGTGAGGGACATTCGCAATCAGTTATACGGTAAAATCATCCAATTGCCGCTGAGCTTCTTTTCCGAAGAACGAAAGGGCGATATCATCGCACGCATGTCGGGAGATGTGAATGAAGTGGAAAATTCGGTGATCACTTCCTTAGACATGTTATTTAAAAATCCGATCCTCATCATCATCTACATGACCACCATGATTATGATCAGCTGGCAGTTGACCTTATTCGTGCTTATTCTTCTGCCGGTGGCGGGTTTCATCATGGGGCGCGTGGGCAAAACTCTAAAAAGAACCACCACCATCGGACAAGAACAATGGAGCAATTTGATGACGCAACTGGAAGAAACATTGGGCGGACTGCGTATTATAAAAGCATTCAATGCGGAACAAAAAATGAAAAACCGGTTTGAATCGACGGCCGATACGTTTCGTAAAACAAACAACCGGATCAATCAACGTTATCAATTGGCACATCCCATGAGCGAATTTCTGGGAACCGTAACCATCGCCATCGTTTTATGGTTCGGCGGAACCTTGATTCTTCATAATAACAGTTCGATCGACGCCTCGGCTTTCATTTTTTATCTGGTCATTTTTTACAGTCTGATCAATCCCGCCAAAGAATTTTCAAAAGCCTCCTATTCCATTAAAAAAGGATTGGCTTCGATGGAACGTGTCGACAAAATATTACTGTCCGAAAATAACCTGAAACAACCGGATCATCCGGTCAAAATCAACACGTTCAACAAAGAAATCGAGCTTCGCGGCGTATGGTTCAAATATCAAAAAGATTGGGTATTGAAAAATATCAATCTGACCATTCCGAAAGGGAAAACCATCGCATTGGTCGGACAATCGGGTTCGGGAAAATCGACACTGGTCGATATGATTCCCCGTTTTTACGATGTACAAAAGGGCGAAGTGCTGATCGACGGCGTCAATGTAAAAGATGCAACGTTTCATGATGTCCGTTCCATCATGGGAATCGTAAATCAGGAAGCCGTTTTATTCAACGACACGTTCAAAAATAACATTGCCTTCGGCGTGGAAAACGCAACACCGGAACAAATCCGGGAAGCCGCCAAAATAGCCAATGCCCACGACTTCATCATGGCCACGGAAAACGGATACGACACGATGGTCGGCGACCGGGGCGGGAAATTATCGGGCGGACAACGACAACGCATCAGCATTGCGCGGGCGATTCTGAAAAATCCCCCGATCTTGATTTTGGACGAAGCCACTTCGGCATTGGATACGGAATCCGAAAAAATGGTGCAGGAAGCGCTCGAACATTTAATGAAAAACCGTACAACCATCGCCATTGCACACCGTTTATCGACCATTCGCAACGCCGACGAAATTTGTGTCCTGTACGAAGGAGAAATCGTCGAACGCGGAAAACACGAAGAATTGATCGCCAAAGACGGATTTTACAAAAAATTGAGCGACCTGCAACAATTTTAAACGGGCTATTTCAAGGATAAACTATTTTCGGAATTATTTTTCCGATTCTTTGCAGAAAAAATAAAATTGTATATCTTTGCACACCGATTTTAGAAGATATAAAAGTATAATATAAAAGCTACGGATAAAATGTCAAAAGTTTGTCAAATCACCGGGAAGAAAGCAATGGTCGGCAACAATGTGTCCCACTCCAAGAGGAGGACGAAAAGGAGATTCAACGTCAATTTGTTCACCAAAAAATTCTATTGGGTAGAAGAAGATTGTTGGATCAGTCTCACCGTTTCAGCCGCAGGCTTACGTACAATTAATAAAAAAGGATTAAACGCCGCGATCAAAGATGCAACCGAAAAAGGCTATCTTGGCGCATAAACAGGGAGATTGAACAATGGCAAAGAAAGCAAAAGGAAACAGAATTCAGGTCATATTGGAATGTACCGAGCATAAAAACAGCGGCATGCCGGGAACATCAAGATATATTACCACCAAAAACAGAAAAAACACGACAGAACGGTTGGAACTGAAAAAATACAATCCGATTCTGAGAAAAGTAACCATACACAAAGAAATTAAATAAGATAAGCTATGGCAAAAAAAGCAGTTGCAACATTGAGAACCGGTGACGGCCGTAACTTTTCAAAAGTTATTAAAATGGTCAAATCGCCGAAAACAGGATCTTACACATTTCGTGAAGAAATGGTGACCAAAGATACCGCAAACGAATTTTTCAAATCGTAAGACGATATTAATAACGGTTGTTAAAAAACTTCCTTTTGAAGCAAACGGTTCAAAAGGAGGTTTTTCCTTTTTAAATAAAATAGAGTAACTTGTAGTAAATCACAAATACGATGGGGATTTTTAATTTTTTCTCGAAAGAAAAAAAAGAAATTTTAGACAAAGGGCTGGAAAAAACCAAGGAAAATGTTTTTTCGAAGCTTTCCCGCGCTTTGATCGGAAAGTCGAAAGTAGACGACGATGTACTGGATGAATTGGAAGAAGTACTTATTACGTCCGATGTAGGCGTGGAAACCACGTTAAAAATCATCGAACGCATCGAAAAACGGGCAGCGAAAGATAAGTATGTCAACACCGCCGAACTGCATAATGTGTTGCGGGAAGAAATCGCCGATTTGCTGATCGAAAATAATACCGGCGACACCGAAGATTTTTCCATCCCCGAAGGAACCTCCAAACCCTACGTCATCATGGTTGTCGGCGTAAACGGCGTCGGAAAAACAACCACCATCGGCAAGCTGGCTTACCAATTCAAACAAAAAGGAAAATCGGTTTATTTGGGAGCAGCCGATACTTTCAGGGCGGCGGCCGTCGAACAACTTGTTGTTTGGGGAGAACGGGCGGGCGTTCCTGTCATCAAACAAAAAATGGGAGCAGATCCGGCTTCCGTGGCTTACGACACCTTAAATTCGGCCAAAGCGAACCATGCGGATGTCGTGATTATCGATACGGCAGGACGCCTGCACAATAAAATCGGGTTGATGAACGAATTGACCAAAATAAAAAATGTGATGCAAAAAGTCGTTCCGGATGCGCCGCACGAAATCTTGCTGGTTTTGGACGGTTCGACCGGACAAAACGCATTCGAACAGGCCCGGCAATTTACGGCGGCAACAGAAGTCAATGCCCTGGCCATCACCAAACTCGACGGAACAGCCAAAGGCGGCGTGGTAATCGGCATATCGGATCAGTTCAAAACCCCCGTGAAATATATCGGATTGGGAGAAGGCATAGAACATCTGCAAGTCTTTCGAAGAAAAGAGTTCGTGGATTCCCTTTTCGGAAAATAAATCATGGCCGTCAAGTTTTTTATTGTCACTGAAAATGAGTTGATTACCACATATAAAGATATTTGTGCATTTTTTGAATCGAAAAATCCTTATTTTTGCAACTGATAAATTCAAAGAATCAACCATTAACTCGAATGATCATGAATATCCCGCGCATCATTATCGGCTGTTGTTTTTTATTTTGTTTCCCGGCTGAATCATTTTCACAGGCCTACGATACTTACATCGACTATAAAAAATTAAAATGTCCGGCCGTCGCATTAATCGCCAATGTTCCTTCGGATGTTGCCGGAGCGGCATTGGATGAGGATCTCAAACAACACGGATTAAAAGGAAAATCCCTTAACGGATTCAAGGTGTACGAACGGGTGGTGTTTTCTCCGTTCAGCAACGAAAACATCAATATTTACACCACAGTGAAAAAAGACGATGAAAAAAGTCCGGACAAATGCATCGTTTACATCATCGTCGAAAAGATTAACGCCGATTTTGTCAGTCCAACCGATAATCCCCAAATATATAATAACGTAAAAAAATATTTGAACAATTTTAATGTCACAGCCAAAGACATGCACTATCAGATACAAATAAGCGATCAGGGAAAAAATCTGGAAAAAGCACAAAAAAAACTGTCTTCGCTGGTAAAAGATTCTGTCACCATTGTCAAAAAAATGACGGAACTCGAAACCAAAGCTCACGAAAACCAAACGGAAATGGAATTACAGCGGAACGAAATCAAGATGCAGCAACAGGTTTTGGACAATCTGATCTCAGGAAAAGAAACTTCCCGCTGAAAACCAACCGATTAAAAATACAACCGGATCTCATCTCCTTGTCCTTGTCAGATAATTTTCGTTAAGTATAACGGCAGAATTTATTATCTGTTAAATCGTTTTTTGCCGCATCCTTAAGTTTTTATACCTTTGCAATTCAAACATTCGATCATGGCACAAAAGAAAAAAGATATGAAAGAAACGGAAACGCCCTCCGTTTTTACAAAAATCATAACATTTTTAAAAGATGAACGAACGCATTTTGTATTGGGACTGTTAATTTTAATGTTCGGCGTATACCTGTTTTTGGCATTTGTATCTTTCTTTTTCACGGGTGCGGCAGACCAAAGCAAGCTGGAAAACATCTCGATGTCGGCGTTGTCGTCCGTCAAAAATGATATTCAAAACTGGACGGGAGTACAAGGAGCATATATCGCCAATCTGTTCATTAACAAATGGTTCGGCGTATCCTCTTTTGCCGGATTCATCTTTTTGGTCGCGCTGGGCCTGAGATTGATGAAAGTTAAATATTTTTCGCTGATCCGCTCTTTTTTCTACTCGGTCATTCTTTTGATCTGGGGGTCCTTGTTTTTCGGGTTCTTCTTTATTTCGGGATACAACGACACCTTTTTATATTTGGGCGGCGCTCACGGATATTATTTAAGTTTATGGTTGAAGGCTAATATCGGCGTTCCGGGAACTTTCCTGTTGATTCTCGGTATTCTGATTATATTTCTGGTGTTTGTGAATAAAAACACCATTCATTATTTCCGTAAATTATTTACGGCCAAATTCGATTTTTTACGAAAAAAAACCGGTCGGGAAAAATCGGCGGAAGATTATAATCCGGATCAATTCGGATCGATTCCGGAAGACGATTATTATCCGGCAAAAACCGGACAACCTGTTTCCGCTTCTTCCATGACTTCCCGAAAGAACGTTGACGAAATTATCGCTCAAAGCAATAACGGTGCCGACAACGATACCACCCAATTCGAAATTACCGTTCCCAAAGATGAAGAATATTTGATTACGGAACAGGAAGACATGGCGTTCAGAAGCGGAGTCAATAAAAAAGATGACGACGATGACGACGAAGTATATGATGCCTCGGAATTGGGCGAATACGATCCGACGGCCGATTTGTCGCATTATCAGCCGCCGGCGATTTCTTTATTGAAAAGGTATGATACCGGAAATATTTCGCCCGATGAAATACGCGACGAGCAAAATGCCAACAAGAAACGAATTATCGAAACGTTAGGGCATTACGGCATCGGAATTACTTCGATAAAAGCAACGGTCGGACCGACCATTACGTTGTATGAAATCATTCCGGAACCGGGTGTGCGGATTTCCAAAATCCGCAACTTGGAAGACGACATTGCCTTGAGTCTTTCCGCATTGGGCATCCGGATCATCGCTCCCATTCCGGGTAAAGGAACCATCGGGATTGAAGTTCCAAATAAGGAACCGCAGATCGTGTCGATGCAAAGCATTATCGCTTCCAAAAAATTTCAGGAAAACACGTATGATCTGCCGATCGCATTGGGAAAAACGATCACCAACGAAATTTTCATGGTCGATCTGTGTAAAATGCCGCACGTTTTGGTTGCCGGAGCCACCGGGCAAGGAAAATCCGTCGGATTAAATGCCATTATAACCTCTTTATTGTACAAAAAGCATCCTTCGCAATTAAAATTTGTTTTGGTTGACCCCAAAAAAGTTGAATTTAATATTTACGCGAGCATCGAAAGACACTTTTTGGCCAAACTGCCCGACGGAGAAGAAGCCATTATCACGGACGTAACCAAAGTGGTGCAAACCTTAAATTCGTTGACCAAAGAAATGGACGACCGATACGACCTGTTGAAAAAAGCGCACGTCAGAAACGTAAAAGAATACAATTCAAAATTTATCAACCGGCGATTGAATCCGGAAAAAGGACATCGTTTCATGCCATATATCGTGGTAATCATCGACGAGTTCGGAGATTTGATCATGACCGCGGGAAAAGAAGTGGAATTGCCGATCGCGCGTATCGCACAATTGGCCCGGGCAGTCGGAATCCACATGATCATTGCGACACAGCGTCCGTCAACCAATATCATCACCGGAACCATCAAGGCCAATTTCCCGGCACGAGTTGCTTTCCGGGTATCGTCCATGATCGACTCACGTACCATTTTGGACTGTCCCGGCGCCAATCAACTGATCGGACGCGGAGACATGTTGTTTTCTCAGGGAGGGGATTTGGTTCGTGTACAATGCGCATTCGTGGATACACCCGAAGCGGAAGGAATTGCGGATTCCATCGGGCATCAACAGGCATACCCGACAGCATATTATCTGCCCGAATATGTCGGAGACAACGAAGACGGCGGTAACTTGGATGTCGACATGTCGAGATTGGATCCGTTGTTTGAAGAAGCCGCCCGATTGATCGTGATTCATCAACAAGGTTCGACGTCATTAATTCAACGAAAATTCTCCATCGGCTACAACAGAGCGGGGCGCATCGTCGATCAATTGGAAGCAGCCGGCATCATCGGTCCTTTCGAAGGCAGCAAAGCCCGTCAAGTCTTGGTAACGGACGAATATCATTTGGAACAAATTTTGGGGAAAATGTAAATAAAGGAAAGTAAAAGGGGAAAAGGTAAAGTATTGTGCAACAACATTTTACCTTTTCCCCTTTTATTTGTTATCCGAATAATCGGCTCAATAATCCGGAACCACGACCGTTAATTGTTCCGATATGGGATAAAAATCCGCTGAAATTACGTGTTTGGATGAAGATCGTTCCCGTTCCTTTAAAACGGGCAACAAGTCCTTCACCGCTTGTAAAGCTCGACATCAGTCCTTTGTTTGCTTTTTCAAGACTGTAAGTCAGTGATTCTTCCCATGCAACCATGTGGCCGTTATCCACAATAATTTCTTCGTTATTCAGTTCGATTTTATGAATGGAGCCGAAAGAACCCAAAAATAATTTTCCGTATCCTTCGGCACGAATGATGAAAAATCCTTCTTTCGAGAAAAACCCTTTGGCCAACCCCTGTGTTTTTACGCCGGTTGTAACGGTAGGCTCGGAGCAAAGAAATGCACCTTTTTGCAACAACCACGCTTTACCGGTCATCTCCACTTCAACAATATTACCGATATTGACCGGCGCAACCATTACTTTACCCTTCCCTCTGTTTGCTCTAAGATTTTGAAGGAAAAAAGATTCTCCCGTCATCATCCGTCCCAATCCTTTCACGAATCCACCCTGAGCTTTTCCTTCCACATCAATGGTCGAGTCCATATACACCATGGCACCGGCTTCGGCACGAAGCACTTCGTTTTGTTCCAAATTTGCCACCACCACAGGCATGGAACCCTGGTATAAAATTTCTGTTGTCATGTAATTAATAGGATTAAAAAGTTAAAAAACATTCATCATGCATTTGTCTATTATTCCAACCGCAAAGATGCAAAGCCAAGAATTTAAATTTCGCCTCTTTACGCCTTTGCAACA
This sequence comes from Candidatus Azobacteroides sp., assembly GCA_009787405.1. GTDB lineage: Bacteria > Bacteroidota > Bacteroidia > Bacteroidales > WRGA01 > WRGA01. The sequence goes on along the minus strand of WRGA01000107.1, from coordinate 8,896 downwards.
TATTTAGTCCTCCGAAAATACAAAAAATAATCCGATCACCAAAATATGAGTTAAGAGTTAAGAATTAAGAGTTAAGAATTGGATGATGGAATAAGAATCGGATGGTGAAATAGGATTATTGTTTTTTGTGATTCCGATTCTGATCCTCGTTATTGACTATCAAAAAGCATCATCTTTACCGATATTTTGTTCCTGTAAGAACAAAGGCAAAGCTCTTACAATCAATGGCGCAGAGCATTGCCCGGCCTGTTAGGAAGATTTTAATCACGTAAAAACCTTATTTTCCGGAAGTTCCCTCAGTAGCTCCAGTGTTACCCTCTAACTTCCCTTATTGACAATGATTTAAAAATGGAATAAGGGTGGTAGTTAGATGTTATCCTCTTGCTATTAAACGAACTTTTTCAAGAATAAGGCTTTTATCTTACCATATCAACCTTTTATAAATCTTCCGAGCATAACCGGCATCGCCTCAATGTCATCAAGTTAAGGAATAATTATTTATAAATCAACGAGTAAAACAAGTGAACAATGTTATTTTTAAGCCCGTTAGAGCTTGTATATTGATAGAAAAAATAAAGCCTTCAAACCCTATCGTCCCTGACAGGACAATACATACCAATATACAATGCCTATGGCATTGATTACAGATTACAGACTACAAACGATATTTATCTTGTTGATTAAAATGATTCTACCTCTTAACTTGATGACATTGGGTGTTACCCTGCTCTGTTGATTGAAGGCTTTCAGCCTTTGCCGCAACAACCTCTCCACTATCCCTTCCCTTCAGGGTTAGGGGGCTTGTATTCCCACTGCGACAGATTATCTAAATCAACATCAGGTCGAAATACATCAGTCTTGTTCTAAGTTCTTTTTCCTGCGGCAGGCCGACATGTTCTTTCTCCTGTTTGTCCGATGAAAACAGTGTTCCGAACCCGTTCGCTTCGTAGAATTTCAATGTCACCTCGTTATTGTAGGCATCAACAGTGAGATAGCGACAAGCCGTTATGTTGCCGGGAAGGAGCACCCATTGTTTGATATATTTTATCAACTCGGTGCCTATGCCTTTACCGCCAAATTCTTTATCCACACCTAATCGGCCTATCAGAGTGGCAGGATAACTGCTCAAATTCTTCTCGTACGGAATATTTTCAGTAAATTTCCTTTTCCTGTTATTGGGTAGGGTACGGACTTCAACGCTCGAATTAGACAGAGTAAAGAAGCATACGACGATAGAATTATCACTGTCCAAACGATAACAGTACGATTTTCCAAGCAACTGTTGCTCATATTTAACGGCATCATGAAGGAAAAAATCATCCAAATCCCCATCACCGCACGAAAACGTTCGGCTCTGCTTCAACATTTCACCGGTATGCGGAAAAATCTTACAATTGTTCGAAAGGAATCCCATACATTCTAAAAAACAAATAAACCTCGCTTTTTGGCATCTTCCATAATTGCTCGAAACGCAGCCTTATCTTCTTCCGAGAGCGGCTGTGTTCCCCGCTTCTTTTCGTTTTCCTTTGCTTCCTTTATGAACCGGCGGGCTGCTTCGCCCTCCAGCACCGGTATACCTCTGATCGGCATTGCCATAACCGTTACAATTTTTAATGATTATTACGATACAAAGATACGAAATCGATTACGAATTACGATAACTGTGTAATTTGTAATTGTCAATTGATGTTGTAAAATTACAGAGTGAAAAACTACAGGCATAGATGCATATATGCGGGTATTTGCATTTCCGGTCAGTCGGCTTTACCGGCAATGACGAGAACAAATTCGCCGCGGGGCGTATTTTCGGTAAAATGGGCAATTAATTCGGACAAGGAACCTCTGATTGTTTCTTCGTGAAGTTTGGATATTTCGCGCGAAATACTTCCTTGTCTGTCTTCACCGAAAACTTCGGCAAATTGGGTCAATGTTTTTACCAGGCGAAAGGGAGATTCGTAAAACAACATAGTTCGGGATTCGGAAGCCAACTCCTGCAAACGGGTCATTCGTCCTTTCTTTTGGGGGAGAAATCCTCCAAAACAAAAACGATCGTTCGGCAACCCCGACACCACCAATGCCGGAACAAAAGCTACAGCTCCGGGCAAACATTCCACCTCAATCCCTGCACGCACACATTCTCTGACAATCAGAAAACCCGGATCGGAAATACCGGGTGTACCGGCATCGGACACCAAGGCCATATTTTCTCCCGCAGACAATCGCCGGATAATTCCGTCGATCGCTTTGTGTTCGTTAAACTTATGGTGAGAATGCATCTTGGTCAATATTTCGAAATGTTTGAACAAAACACCCGTCGTGCGGGTATCTTCGGCTAAAACGACATCGACCTCTTTCAATATCCGGATCGCCCGAAAAGTCATATCTTCCAAATTTCCCACCGGCGTGGGAACAATGTATAATTTGCCCATCAATTTTAATTAATTAAGAATTGATGAATATTGTCCTATCAATTCGTAATTTTTGATTCGTAATTTATTTAAATCTTTTTTCCAAGACATTGATAAATCCGGTAACGATCGGATCTTCTATGTTCCAATTTAATCCGGTATTCAGGTAAGCGACAGAATCCTCAAACGAATCCAACTCGTTCAATTCATTCAAAACTTTATCCATTTTTTCGACATCACCGCCGAATAAATCATGCAAAAATCTGAATCTGTCGTTTAAATTGAATCCCCGTCGAATATCCCGAAGTATTTGCTTTTCGATCGCTTCATTCAAAAAAGAAGCGGAAGCGTGTTTACTGTTCAATATCGGAACAGATCCGGAATCCTGCAATTTGCTTTTCGACGGTTTAACCTCTTGATTTTCCGATACATCTGAAATACCGGATTTTACTGTCTCGCTCTCTATTTTTAAGGCATATAATTGTTTTAAAAATTCGACCACCTTATTTTCGATCCTATCGAAAAACATCGGAGGGAAAGCATTGGCATTTCGAACATCGACAATCATTTTTTCCAGATTCCGAAGTTGAATCAATATAAAATCTATTTTTTCCACAAACATAATCGGTAATTTATAAACGGACATTTACGACTTATTCTTTAACGACCTCATGCTTTTTTCAGTTCGATGCAGAATGTCGTTCCTTTGTTTATTTCGGATTTGCCGACGTATATTTTTCCGTCATGGTATTCATGAATGATTCTTTTCACCAAGGACAATCCCAATCCCCAACCCCGTTTTTTTGTGGTATAACCGGGATTGAAAATGGTTTTGAATTTATTTTTTGCAATGCCTTTTCCCGTATCGGAAACATACAACGCAATACGATTACCGGACGATGTCATTTCAACGAAAATCTTTCCCTGCCCGTTCATGGCATCCACCGCATTTTTGAACAAGTTTTCCATGACCCATGCAAACAGCGGCTCACTCATCATCGCAAAAACCGGTTCGGAAGGCATTTCGGTTGTTATCGCCACTTTTCCCGAAACACGTTTCGACATATACGTCACCGTTTTTTGAATCACATCCTGCACGCAAGCTCTTTCCAATTCGGGTTTGGAGCCGACTTTCGAAAAGCGTTCGGCAATGGTTCTCAATCGCAGGATGTCTTTTCCCATTTCCTCCAGCAGTTTATCGTCTTTGTAACGATCTTTCAACAGCGTTTCCCACGCCATCAGCGAGGAAATAGGCGTTCCCAGCTGGTGCGCCGTTTCTTTCGACAAACCGACCCATACCTGATTTTGTTCGGCCTTTTTCGTACTCGACAACGCAAAAACCGCAATCATAAAAAAAACGGCCATAACCAGCAGCTCCACAAACGGATAATAGGAAAGACGTTTTAACAACACCGAATCATCGTAATACAAATATTGTGTGTTATACTCGTCAATCACGATGGGAATCAATTTGTTTTTCCGTTTGAATTTTTGGACGATTTCACGCGGAACACTCCCGTCGGACGAAACTTTTTCTATATTTTTAGACATCAGCACTTCGTCATTTTTATCCAAGACAATGATGGGAATGGTTTTATTGCTTTCGATCACATGCAACACCAATACTAAATCGACATCAGGGTTATCGCCGACCAAAATCCGCGTTGCTTCCGCCCATGTTTCGATTTTGTTTTTCTCTTCCGCCGACAAATCCTTCACCAACCGAAGCGAAACATACAAAAAGATAAACGCGATAAGCAGCGCCAACACAATGAAAATTATCTTTACCCGTTGCCGGGTATCATATATACTTGGCATAAGCAGATCAATCCAATTCCAGCAGCAATTTTTCCATGGCTTTTTTCAACGTCGGACGAGGAATACCGTAATCATTGGCCATGATACAAAAAGCATATCGTTTGTTGTTTTTGTCAAGATAACCGGCAAAACATTGCACATTATTGATGCTGCCGCTTTTCAGATGCACTTTGCCTTCCAGCTTCGTACCTTTCAGAAAAGCACGAACCGTCCCGTTCACTCCCGCAACCGGCAAGGAAGCGTAAAAGCTGTCGGCAAACCGGGAAATGTTGTTCATGTAAGACAAAACATCCGTCAACGTTTGCGGGGTAAGCCGGTCGCTCGGAGACAAGCCGGAACCGTCGTATAATGACACTCCCGACAAATAAACCTCTCTGTCTCTCCAGTATGATAAAATAACGTCCGTTCCATTACCGAAAGACGCCCGGGTATATTTCGACAAAGCCGCCAGCTTAAACAGATGTTCGGCATAATGATTGTCGCTTTTCACATTGGTATGCCGGATAATATCGGACAAAGGCGGAGAATAATACGTATGCAACAAGGTCCGATCGGTTACAAGCCGTTCGTTTTTAATGTCCAGCAATCTCCCCGTAACCGGAGGTTCGGAAACGGATATTCCCGCAGACATTAAAAATTTATTCAGACAATCTGCCAAAAAATACGGCGGATCGGGAATATCCCCTTTTATGACAAACTCCGACCGACCGGCGGGAACAGAACCATATAACCAACGTTCGTAAGCAAACGGAATACCGTAAATATAAGCGCTGTCTTTATTTCCGGCTTCAGCACGAAGATAATTGTAAAAACCGATTTGATCCACATTCGGATCCGTTCTTAAAATTTGAGGTTGCTCTCCGGGTTTTCCCGATTTAAGGTACAATTTATAGGCATTGTCATAAATGCTGATTCCGTAAGAACCGGAAGCAAAATAATTTCCCAAATCTTCCCATAACCATTTACCGGAAACCCCTTCGAGATCGAAACAAGTTTCATCGGCGACAATCCGTCCGGTTATTTTTCTGATTCCCGCATTTTTAATCGCCGAAATGCACGCATCAAAAAAATCATTTTTATCCCGGTCGATATATTCGGAACCCAAGGTCGGATCTCCCCCACCCTTTACATAAACATCGCCGTTCAACACGCCGTCCGAATCGATGGTTCCCGAATATTGCAACAACGTCGGAATACGATAATCGGGGCCGTACAATTCCAAAACGGTCGATGTGGTCAACACCTTCATGACCGATGCCGGAACAAGCGGTTTATTTTTATTGTAAAAAGCAACGGAAAGCCCTGTTTTGACATCAACAACATTCACACCGAGATTCGCGGCCTCCAATCCTTTTGTCTGCACAAAATTATCCACGGCAGCTTGTTGCGCCGACAAATCCGAAACAATCAACAAATTAAAAATACAGAATCCCGACAGGACAAATTTTCTCATGCTTTTTTAATTTAGTCGAAAATCAAAAATCAAAAGTTAAGAGTTAAAAGTTAAGAATTAAGAGTTATATAAAATTAAATATTAAATCAAGTTTTTTTAATATAAAATATTATTTACTTAATATAAACTATAATCGGGCAAAGTATCCATTTTTTATTTTTAATCGTCGATCGGACGGATGATCAATCCTAATTCGTCCAACTGTTCCTGATCAATCACCGACGGCGCATCAATCATGACATCGCGACCCGCGTTGTTTTTGGGGAATGCGATGCAATCGCGGATGGAATCCAACCCGGCAAACAACGAGACGAAACGGTCTAATCCGAAAGCCAATCCACCGTGAGGCGGAGCGCCGTATTTAAACGCATTCATCAAAAAGCCGAAACGGGCTTGAGCTTTTTCTTCGGTAAATCCGAGCAATTGAAATATTTTATGCTGTAATTTGCTGTCGTGAATACGAATGGAACCCCCGCCGACTTCCACTCCGTTGATCACCATGTCGTATGCATTGGCACAAACTTTTTCGGGCATGGTCTCCAACAACGGAATATCTTCGATTTTCGGAGCTGTGAACGGATGATGTCCGGCAAAGAAACGACCCAATTCTTCGTCTTTTTCCAATAACGGAAAATCTATGACCCACAAGCACGAATACACGTCTTTGCCGCGCATTCCCAAACGGGTACCCATTTCCAACCGAAGTTCGGACAATTGTTTTTGTGTTTTTACCGTTTCACCGCACAAAATCAACAACAAATCTCCGGGTTTCGCATGGCAACGTTCCGCCCATTTTTTCAGATCATCTTGTGTATAGAATTTATCGACGGACGATTTAAACGATCCGTTTTCTTCGCATCGCACATAAACCAATCCCTTCGCTCCGATTTGCGGACGTTTCACGAAATCGGTCAGTTCATCCAACTGTTTACGGGTGTACGACGCACATCCGGCAGCGCAAATCGCCCCGGCATATTCGGTGCCGTCGAATACGACAAAACCTTTTCCTTCGGTCAAATCCTTCAGCTCGACGAACTTCATTTCAAAACGAGTATCCGGTTTGTCGCTTCCGTAATATTTCATGGCATCGGCATACAACATTCTCGGAAAATCATATCGGATATTCAATCCCTTTATTTTTTTAAACAAATGCTTGGTCAATCCTTCGAACATTTGCAGCACATCCTCTTGCGATACGAAAGACATTTCGCAATCAATTTGTGTAAATTCAGGTTGACGGTCGGCACGTAAATCTTCGTCACGGAAACATTTCACAATCTGAAAATAACGGTCGAATCCCGATACCATCAACAATTGTTTAAATGTTTGAGGCGATTGCGGCAAAGCGTAAAATTGCCCGTGATTGATGCGTGAAGGAACCACAAAGTCGCGTGCACCTTCGGGTGTGGAACTGATCAGAACGGGTGTTTCAATTTCCAGAAAACCGTGTTCATTCAAATAACTGCGGGTTTCAAAAGCCATCTGATGACGCAATTCCAAATTTTTACGCACGACATTCCGGCGCAAATCCAAATAACGATACTTCATGCGCAGATCGTCGCCGCCGTCGGTATCGTCTTCGATCGTAAAGGGCGGAGTTTCAGCCGGATTCAACACATTCAATTCCGAAACGATAATTTCGATATCACCTGTGGAAATATTTTTGTTTTTGCTCGAACGTTCTTTAACATTTCCTTTCACCTGAACCACAAATTCGCGTCCCAATTCATTCGCCTGTTCCCACAATCCGGCATTCACCTCCTGATTAAACGCCAATTGGGTAATTCCGTACCGGTCGCGAAGATCCACAAAGGTCATTCCGCCCATCCGACGGATCCGCTGTACCCAACCGGCCAGCGTAACCGTTTCATTTACATGCGTCAAGCGCAATTCACCACAAGTTTTACTCCTGTACATATTGATTTATATTTACAAATTTCGATCATTGATACCGCCGATTACACTCCACGAAAGCCGCGAAAACCCGCCCCGACGATTGGATCGACGTAACGACGTAACGCCTGTCCGCTTCATGTAAAGAATTGCAAATGTAACACAAAAGACATTAGCGTAATATTTTTTCCAACAAAAGAGTCTAAAATTTTTGCAAAAAGAAAAAACTCATTACCTTTGCAGCGCTTTTAACAAAGACGGGGTGTAGCGCAGTCCGGTTAGCGTATCTGCTTTGGGAGCAGAGGGTCCCGGGTTCGAATCCCGGTTCCCCGACAATCGTTAAAAGAAGACATTTAATCGGAGAGATGGCAGAGTGGTCGATCGCGGCGGTCTTGAAAACCGTTGTACTGAGAGGTACCGGGGGTTCGAATCCCTCTCTCTCCGCAATAATAGATTTAAAATGCTGTAAGTAAACAACTTACGGCATTTTTTTGTTTTATGCCGCGCCGGAATTGCGCCGGTACCCTGAAAAACAGATCTGTGAGGTTGAAACTCATTTTCATTTTTAACCCTTATTTTCAAAAATACCTTATAATAGCACAGGAATAGATCTAACCCTACCCTTACTCTTCCGCCGTGGCGGACATGTTGTTCGATAGAAAGAAGATGTTCCCATTAAAATAAAAATCATTCTTTGTTTATTTATTTGTTTCATTATTATACCAAGCCCCATATTGAGCCGTACAGGGTTTTCATTATCAAAAATTCGAAAGTTATTTTTTATACGTTCATAAATTTTATTTTAATCTTTTACAAAAGAGAGATTATCCGGATTTTGTCAAAATCTTTCTGTTTTTGAAGAAACTCATTCACTTTATTTGTGAATGATAAAAATAGTATTACCTTTGTAAGGAACAAATACCGGATATGAAAGTTGAGTTTGAAAAAGAGTATTTGCGTGAATTATACGACACCGGCAAAATAACGGACAAAAAACACCGTTTTCAGCCGCAAGTGGTCAACGGGTACTTAAAATGTGTCAGGGCATTGATCAGTGCCGAAAAAATCGAAGAATTGTTTGGTTATAATTCTTTGCATTACGAAAAATTGAAAGGCGACAAAAAGGGACTTTCTTCCGTACGAATCAACGACCAATACCGTCTTGAATTTCGAGAGATTGTCAATTCAAACAACACGCTTGAAATTGAAATTTGTTCATTAACAGATATTACTGCTGGTGCGTTAAGTTTTAAAAATAATTTATAATTAATTGATATATAATAAAATACAAGCGTTCTTTGATTTTTTGATTTGAAATGAAAAG
>WRGA01000106.1 GCA_009787405.1 Candidatus Azobacteroides sp. | reverse complement strand
CTTTTGGGAAGCTTTGATATATCATCAACAAAAATCAGATTTCTGTACTTTGGCAATTGAAAAACAGGTGCGTTTTCGTTCCACGTTTGATTAAATGCGTCAAAAAATCCTTCATCTGTTGTCGCCTCAAACACATCGTCAGCGTTGTTTAAGTTGGAAACTTTGTAGTCATAAAGTAAAGTCGGCAAATATGTTTGTTTTTCAAGATATACTTTTGGACTTTTTTCGGTCATATAACCATAAAAAACTTCGGCTAAAAATTCTTCAGCCCTAAATTCATCAGTCGTTTGTGCGTGTGCAAAATTCATATTCACAACAACAATGATTAAAAATATTATTATCGTGTATTTTAGTTTCATTTTATTCTTGGTCTATCATCATCTTTAAGTTGTTGATTAAACTTTTTGTATTTTCTATCAATTGCCTGTCTTCTTCTTTGAGGTTATTTTCAGTTGCCAACTCCAAAAATTTTTGATAATGTTTTAGGGCAACATCATACTTTGGTTTTTTGGGGTGGCATTGAAAACAATGCCCCATGTAATAGTACCATAGCGGGTCATTTTTACCACCTTCTTTATTGTCAATAAGAGCAATAATGGCTTCTACTACATCATTTGCAATAACACAAGCTTTTACGAGAATCATACTTAACTCGTATCCTCTTTCTTTTTCCGGAATTGCTTGAATCTCGTTAATAATTCCTTGAGCCTTTTCTCGGTATACTTTAAGTTTTTCAAGGATTTCCATTTCTGGGTTTCCCGCAAAGAAGTCTTGGGCTTCTTTGATTCTTTTCTGGAAATAATCCAATGTTCTTTCTGTCATAATATATTCTATTTTAGTTTTACAAATTTACATATTTTCTTGTTTCGTTGTCGGTGTCCCACCGCACTGTCTTGTCCCTGCCGATTGCAGCCAACTCTTAAATATATGCAAAATTGCAATTACTTTTTACATTTATAACATTTTTTGAAATTCAGAATTACAGTATCTCATTTAACGTTTCAACGGCTTGGCGTGCGGAGGGAAGGAGCACAAAAGTTCACATAAGAGACAAATCTTCAAAATCCCACTAAACTGTTTGTAAACAGACACTTCTGTTTTTATCAAACTGCTCGCTGTAGGCAGGTTTTTATAATTTTAGTTCGCCTAACAATAACTTATATGTTTCAGTCCAATCTTTTTCGTAAAATTTGGTTTCTATATTGGATAATTTAACATAGGCATCAGAACTAAAAAATAAATTTGTCGCTTTTTCTTCATCAAAGTTAAAATCTAGTATCAATTTTTCAATAATCGGCTTGGAAATCATTACTATGTCATAAGTTGATGTATTATCGTTCGCAAACTTACCGCTAACTTTTTACTTTATGAATGATTGTCATTCCGTCTCGTAAAGGTAAAATTATTTTTTCGATTTCGGGGTTTCGGGCAATCATATCGTTGAATCGAAGGATGCCGTCGGTTTGCCGGTCGTTTTGATGCGGTTGTTCCAAAATTTTTCCGTCCCAAAGGGTATTGTCGGCAATAATGAAGCCGCCCGGTACAACTTGATCGAAAACCAATTCGAAATATTCGACGTACTTTCGTTTGTCGCCGTCGATAAAAACCAGATCGAAGGATTCGTCAATGCCCGGAACAATATCGAATGCATCGCCGATGTGCAACTTGATTTTATGCCCGTGTTCGGATTGCCGGAAATAGCCTGAAATAAAATCTTCGAGTTCATCGTTGATTTCGATGGTATGCAAAACGGCGTCGTCATCCAATGCTTCGGCCATACAAAGCGCCGAGTATCCCGCATACGTTCCGATTTCCAACACCCGTTCGGGCTGTATCATCCGGCAAAACATTTTCAATGCCCGGCCTTGCCAATGTCCCGAAAGCATTCTCGGTCGAAGCAGGTTTACATGCACGTCCCGGTTTAATTTTTGTAATAATTCAGGCTCTTCGTCGATATGTTGCAGAATATATTCTTCCATGTTCAGTCAGTAAAAAAATAAACGAGTAAACAAGTAGACGAGTTGACAAATTTATAACTCGTTTACTCGTCTACTTTGTTTACTCGTCTACTAAAAATTAGGCAGTACGAATTCGTTTCGTTTGGCGAGTATTTTGTCGACCTGATTGATTTCCAGAAAAGTGGTGCCGCCGCCTTCGCCGAAACTTCCGGTAAGATAGGCCACCATATTGGATTTGTCGATCCGGCCTTCTTTCAGCAACATATCCAATGCGGCGAAAAAGTAGGCTCTGTTCGATTCTTTTTCTTTCTGATAAATCGGGAATACTCCGTAAGAAAGCGCCAACATACGGGTTGTTTTTTCCCGGTAACAAATGGCCATTACGGGACTTTTTCCCCGATAAGCGGCGAGGCAAAGCGCTGTCCGACCGGTATAACTGTCGGTGATGATTGCCTTTACTCCTAATTTTGAACAGGATTTAACCGCCTGTTTGGATAAAAAAATGGTGGTGTCCATTTTATCTTCGGTGATGGAGATCCGGATGTCGTTTTCGGACAATTTGGTTTTTTCGGCTTCTTCGGCGATTTTAGACATGGTTTGCACCGCTTCGACCGGATATTTTCCGTAGGCAGTTTCGCCGCTTAACATCAATGCGTCCGTGCGGTAATAAATGGCGTTTGCAATATCGGTGACTTCCGCGCGGGTGGGGCGGGGGTTATTGATCATCGAATGGAGCATTTGTGTCGCCACGATTACCGGTTTATGGGCTTGAACGCATTTTCGAATCAATATGCGTTGAATGCCGGGAATTTTTTCCTGTGCCACTTCAATTCCCAAATCTCCGCGAGCCACCATAATGCCGTAAGCAACTTCCAGAATTTCATCGATGTTGTCGACGCCTTCTTGATTTTCGATTTTGGCAATGACTTTGATGTCGCTGTCGTGTTGGTACAATATTTCCTGAATATCAAGAACATCTTGTTTGCTACGGACGAAAGAATGGGCGATGAAATCGATCTCGTTGTCGATGGCGAAAAGAATGTTTCTTTTGTCTTTTTCCGTTAAAGAAGGCAGATTGATGCGCACGCCCGGAACATTGACCGATTTTCGGCTGTTCAGTGTTCCGTCATTCAGCACTTGACAAAGAAGTTTGTCGTTTTCTTTGGCGATTACCTTCAAATCAATGTCTCCATCGTCGATCAGCAGGTCGCTGCCTATGCTCAGATCATTGACGAAGTTTTCATAGGAAACATAAATACATTCCCGCGTACTTTCTTGATCTCCGCCTCCTTTCACATAAACCGTATCGCCGGTGTTTAATTCAATCGGTTCTTTCACAATGGTTGTGCGTACTTCCGGCCCTTTGGTATCCATTAATATTCCTATTTTATTGGATACGGCTCTTATATTGGTAATGATTTTTGTAAATCCTTCTGCGTCCAAATGCGCCGAATTTAGTCGAACCACATTCATTCCCGCATCATAAAGGGCCGTCAAAAAATCGATGTCACAACGTTTGTCTGATATGGTTGCCACAATTTTAGTATGCTTACTCATAGATAGAGTTTAAATTTAAAAATTAGAAATTATTTTTTGTTATTATGGATTAAGTTTTCGGATTAAATTTTCAAATTTTCAAATGTTCATGAAATAGTAACAAAGTTCGGAAAAATCGTCAAATTCGGCGGCATAATTTTGGGTGGCGCCGAATCCGTAATTGACGAATATAAACGGAACGCCGGCCATTTGAGATTGTTTGCTGTCGGAATCGGTGTCTCCGACATACATCGGATATTGAAGGCTATGTTTTTCGATCAACAGCTTCATGTTATGATATTTGGGCATGTAATTTTCTCCGTGTTCAAAGTAATCGGTGATGTATTTTTCTGTTCCGGTGTAATTCAAAAACAGTTTGATGCCTCCTTTATCGCAATTGCTGAGAATAAACAGTTTATATTTGGTCGATAATTCTTTCAGCCCTTCGACGACACCCGGATAAATGATTACACCGTTTTTCGGTTTCGGAATTTCGATGTCGTATTGTGCCAATACATCCCGGTAAAAATATTCCCGTTCGTTTTCCGGAATTTCGGGAATGGCAGCAGCCAACAAATCTTTTACTTCCTGTCCCATTAATTTTTGGAGATCTTCACGTTTCATGACGCGGGGAATGCCTTTGGCCTTGAAAACTTCCGTCCATGATTGTGCATAAGCATCGACGGCATCCCAAAGCGTACCGTCCATATCGAAAATTAAACTGTCGGGATTCATGTTGTTATCAACCATTAATTAATATCATCATTTTCAGCGCATTCCATATTTTGCCGCTATAAATGCTTCCGTCGCCAACCGATACGAATCCATGCCGAACCCGGCAATGCTTCCGATACAAACCGGAGCGATCATGGAGACCCGGCGAAACTTTTCCCGGCTGTGAATGTTGGACAGATGAACTTCGATAACAGGAGAATTGACAGCCTTGATCGCGTCGGCCAATGCGATGGAAGTATGGGTGTATGCTCCGGCATTAAGAATGATTCCGTCGACCGAAAATCCGACTTCATGAAGTTTGTCGATCAAATGCCCTTCGACATTGGATTGGAAATAATCGAACCGGATTTGAGGATATTTTTGTATCAATTCGTTCAAATAACTTTCAAATGAGATGTTTCCGTAGATGTCCGGTTCTCTTTTACCTAATAAATTCAGATTGGGACCGTTGATAATTTGAATGTTCATAATGAAAAATGATATACCTTTGTGAGGTGAAAAGTAAAAGTATCGAATGATACACACAACCCGGTGTTTAAAATAGATACCGGTGTTTGCCGCATCCTTACTTTTTTGTTTTGCTATTGTCCGACAAAGGTATATAAAAACTTCTTAAAAACAGAATTTGTCTTTTTATGGAAGAACAGATTGTTGATAAGTACAAAGTTTATTTGAAATTGGAAAAATCGCTTTCGTCCAATTCGTCGGATGCTTATATGGAGGATTTATCCAAATTGATCGATTTTTCACGGTCGGAGGGTATTCCTTTGGATAAAATTACGTTGAAGGATTTGCACCAATTTGTCGTACAACTTCGGGACATTGGTATTCATCCCCGTTCGCAGGCGAGGATTATTTCGGGAATCAAATCTTTTTATAAATTCCTGATGCTTGAAGAGTATATTTCCGAAGATCCGACGGAATTGCTCGAATCCCCGAAAATCGGGTTGAAATTGCCTGATGTGTTGACGCTCGACGAAATAGACGCGATATTGGGCTCCATCGATTTGTCTTCGGCGGAAGGCCGTCGAAATCATGCCATGCTGGAAACATTATACAGCTGCGGGCTTCGCGTGTCGGAATTGGTGACATTGAAAATAAGCGATATTTATTTCGACGAAGGATTTATCAAAGTAGAAGGAAAAGGCAGCAAACAACGGTTGGTACCCATAGCCGGTTCTGCTTTGAAGGAAATCCGGAATTATATGATCGACCGGAACGAAATCGAGGTTCAAAAAGGATACGGAGATGTTCTTTTCCAGACGAAACGGGGAAAAGGCCTTTCCCGGATAACGGTTTTTCACGTCATCAAAACTCAAGCCGAAGCGGCAGGAATTCGGAAAAAGGTCAGTCCGCACACTTTCCGGCATTCTTTTGCCACTCATTTGTTGGAGAACGGCGCCAATTTACGGGTCATTCAGCAGATGCTCGGACACGAGAAAATCACCACCACCGAGATTTATACGCACATCGGCAAAGATCATTTGAGGAAAACGATTTTGGCTTTTCATCCGAGATATAATAAAGGGAAGACAAAAAATATAGAATGATATAAGTACCCGGCAGAATTTAATATCTACTATTTTCGATGCGAAGATGCAAAAACACAAAATCACAACGGATTTAAATTTCGCGTCTTTCTGACTTTGCGTCTTGGTGTTTAAAATATAAATTATTTTTTGCGACATACTTAGCGTTTAAAAATATAAACTGATTTTTACGATATATTTATGAAAAAAAGAATTTGGGTTATTGTTCCGGTTTTGTTGCTGTCGTTGATGATCGATGCGCAAACCGAAGCCGTGAAAATAACCGCGACGAAGGGAAATGAATACGGATTGACATATACGCTTCCGAAAACGGTGTTGAATGTTGATATTCAGACGACTAAGGTAAAACTTAAAGCCGGACAATTTTATCAATATGCCGAAAAGTATTTGGGGGTGAAAGATGCGATTACCGAAAACAAGGAATATTGGGAACCGGATAAAGTGGACGTTTGGGGAAAAGGCATTCCGGATAAGGAAAATACCTATTTTATTCAGTTGAAATCGGGCGGGATGCCTTTTATGTATCTTACGTCCGACGGTTTGTTGTGTTCGATCAATGCCGATCCGGATTTCAGCGATATGCCCAAGCTTCGTTTGTCGCCGGAAGAAAAGCCTGCGGGAACGAATTTCAATACGGCATCGGTCATGTCGGAAGAACTGTTGATGGCGGGTTCCACTTCCAAAATGGCCGAAATAGCCGCCAAACAAATTTATCGGATTCGGGAAAGCCGGATGAATATTTTGACGGGTGATGCCGATAAAATTCCGGCAGACGGAGAATCCTTTAAATTGGTGATCAGTCAGTTAGAGGCTCAAGAAAAAGCATTGACGGAAATGTTCACGGGTACGGTTACCCGCGAAACCAAAATACAGACTTACACGATCGATCCGGAAGAAACGATGAATAATTTAATGGTGTGCCGTTTTTCCCGGTATTTCGGGTTGGTCGATAAAAATGATTTAAGCGGAACGCCGATTTATCTGACGTTGAGAACATCGGAAAATGAACAGTTGATGCCCGTTACAAAAGAAAAAATTCAAAAAGGTATTGTATGCCGTACACCGGGCGAAGCTCAAATTAAAGTTACGCTTTCGGGCAAAACGCTTTTTGATTCGACATTGAAAATCGCCCAGTTCGGAACGTTGACGGTATTGCCCGGATCAATTTTCGACGACAAGAAAAATCCCGACAAAGCTGTTTTTTACCCCGATTTGGGCGCTTTGAAAAAATTGTTCCGGTAATTACCCGGCAGAATTTAGAAGCTGTTTGAGTTATTTGGGGATATACAATGAAATTCCTACTTTATATTCAAAAGTCAAAAAAATTCAACACAAAGATTTTATATACCCAAGAAAACCCTTATTCACCAAAATACTTATAGTAGCCTCAGCTGTCTTTCCAGTTTCCCGCTTATTCCCTTATTTTCAGTCTCTTATAAGGAAAAATAAGGGAGGGTTGTATATGCTGTTTTCTGCTACTAAAGGGACTTTTTAAAAATAAAGGCAATGCAATAAGATCGTATTTTCAAAGAAATAGACCTACACCTTTCGCACCCGGGGGTATTTTTGCGGATAAACATTTTAAAATTTCAGCAGGTAACATAATTCAAACAGCCTCTTAATTTAGACTATTTTAAACGCAAAGATACAAAGTCACAAAGAATTTAAACTGCGCGTCTTTCCGCAATCCCGAATGCGATTTATACAAGGGAGCCGGGTTGTCTGCATCGCCTTTCAGGACGGATGATGGGAGAATGAAATGAGAAAAAGTGAAAAATAATCGATTTTTTATGCAGCGTTTTTCCGGTTTTTGCATTTAGTAAAGTAAAGTGAACACTTTACTATATATATTCCTTCAACCGGAAGCCGATTTGAATGTTGAATGTTTTTTATGGGCGAACACGAGTTACATTCTATCACTCAGACTTAAGGATAGGCTTCCGGTTGATTTTTATATTTTCTTTTTCGGTTATGACCATATCCATCGGGATGTCAAAAGAATCGGTCGGAATCGAATCGACTAATTGAAAATCAAAACAAATTCCTATTTTTAAGGTACTATTCGGGAAAGAAGGCAATAATCGGTCATAATATCCTTTTCCTCTGCCCAACCGGTTGCATTTTCTGTCGAATGCGACTCCCGGTACAATAATCATGTCGATCGACCGGTAATCGAGACAGACTTCTCCGACCGGTTCCCATATTCCGAAAATTCCTCTTTTTCCGCCGTTTTCTTTTCCGGTATATTTTTTGACGGATAAATGATTTTCTTCGATCACCGGCAGAAAAATTTCTTTTCCGTTTTTTATGTTTTCGATGAAATTGCCGGTCTGTACTTCTTTCGGGATGGAATGATAAACAAGAATTTGCTTGGATGCGGCAAATTCAGGCAACGCGATGATTTGCCGACAGACCGATTCCGACATCGAATTGATTTCTTCATCCGAATAATACGCTTTTTTGCCGGCTATTTCTTTTCGAATTTCTTTTTTATCCATCAGATGAAAAAAGGTAAAAGGTAAAAAACATGTTTTTTACCTTTTATCTTTTATTTTTTCGTGGTTAATGCCGGAGATGAGGGATAATTTTGGCCCGATTTGAGTTCTTCGACGGCTCTTGCCAATGTTTTGTCTTGCCGTTGGAATATGGGATAAAATCCTTCGTTTTCGAATTTATTCCGGATAATATAGGCATACAATTGATTGAGAATCAGATTTTTGGAAATATCTATCAATACCGGACGCCTTTTGATGCCTTTGGTTTCGGCAAATGAAACCAAATCTTCCAATAAGTCTTGAGTTTCCAGATAAGCCAGCAATTGTTTGTAATCTTTGGCGTTGTTTAAAACGCTTCTGTTTTTGTCGGAATATTGGAATGCAAATTGATACAGCACGCCTTGATTGATCAGTGTGTGGAAATAAGACGTGTATCCGGCTGTATCACGCGGAACGAAAATATCCGGCATGATTCCTCCGCCTCCGTACACAGTTCTTCCCGAAACCGTTTTATACTTCAAATTCAAATTTTGCTTGATGCTGTCTTGCGAATCAAATTCCCCGTGTTTATACCGGTTGAGAATATCGGATTCGTAATTGTTGTCGGCTCCGTTTTCGTAATACTTTTGAATGCATCTTCCCGAAGGCGTGTAATATCTGGCAACGGTCAGTCTGACGGCAGAACCGTCCGATAATTCGATTTGTTGTTGTACCATTCCCTTGCCGAAAGAACGACGTCCGACGATCAGCCCGCGGTCGTTGTCCTGAATGGCGCCGGCGAAAATCTCGCTGGCCGAAGCCGAAAACTCGTCGATCAGCACAACAATCGGTATCTTTTGACAGGATCCGTATCCGTCGGCATAAATCGATTTTTTCGGATAAGTTTTTCCCTGAATGTACATAATGGCTTGTCCGTTCGCCAAAAATTCGTTTACCATGGCTGTGGCAGCCTCCATATATCCTCCGGTGTTTTCCCGCAGGTCGATGATCAATTTGTTGCAATTTTCTTTTTGGGTCAACCGGGTAATCGCATCCATAAATTCTTTATAGGTGTTGCGTCCGAATTGATTAACTTTAATATACCCGATTCCGTCCGATATTTTGTAAGCGACATCCACGCTTTGCACCGGGATATCGTCACGGATTACTTTGAAAGTCAGCAGGGTTTCGGAAGAACTGCGTTTAATTCCCAATTTCACGACGGATTCTTTCGGGCCGCGCAGTTCCTTCATGACTTTTTCGTTGGAAATATTTTTACCGACAAATACCGAGTCGTTCACTTCGATGATGCGGTCTCCGGCTTGAAGTCCCGCTTTTTCCGACGGACCTCCTCTGACGACGCTGACAATATTAATGGTGTCGTCTTGAATGGTGAATTGCACGCCGATGCCGCTGAAATGCCCTTCTAATGTGTTGTTGACATCCGCCAGATCTTGTGCGGAAATATATACCGAATGCGGATCCAGCCCTTTTAAAATATCGGGAATGGCATTTTCCACCAATTGGTTGATATTCACGGTATCGACATATTGTTTGTTGATCAGGTATAACAATGAGTTTATTTTATCGCCCGGAACCACATTTTTCAGTCTGCCGAAAGGCAGCCGGTACATATTGATACCGATCACTACTCCGACGATAATGCCGACAACAAGCAGAAGTATTGCACGTAATGACGATTTATTTTTCATTTTTTATGTTTGAATGTTTTTATTAAAGTATGTCGTAAAAAAACGGTTTATATTTTAAACGCCAAGTCGGAAAGGCGCGGAGTTTAAATCCGTTGTGACTTTGTGTTTTTGCATCTTTGCGTTTAAAACAGTAGATATTAAATTCTGCCGGATACTTATTATGAGTTTGGTTGAATAGACCTGTCCGCTTCTTCGAGTTTTTCGGGAGATAAAAAAACGACTTCTATTCCTGCTCTTTTCAATAAATTAATGCCGTCTTCCAACCGGTATTGTTCGGAATATACGACCCGCCTGATACCCGACTGGATGATTAGTTTGGAGCATTCGATGCAGGGCGATGCCGTTACATACAAGGTCGCGCCTTCGCTGCTGTTGTTGGAGCGGGCAATTTTAGTGATGGCATTGGCTTCGGCATGAAGCACATACGGTTTGGTGACGTTGTTTTCGTCCTCGCAAATGTTTTCGAATCCTGCCGGCGTACCGTTGTATCCGTCGGAAATGATCATTTTGTCTTTTACCAGCAACGCTCCCACGCGCCGGCGAATGCAGTATGAATTTTCCGACCAGATTTTTGCCATGCGGATATAACGTAAATCCAATGTTATTTGTTTATCGGTCATTGATTATTGATTCAATTTCCACTCGAATCCGTCTTTCGTATCTTTTATTTCGAATCCGATGGATGTCAATTGATTACGGATATAATCGGACGTGACCCAATCTTTGCGTTGTTTGGCTTCCTGCCTTACGTTCAACAAAAGATCGACCGCTTTCCCGTATGCTTCGTTATTTGCGCCGGAAGCGGAAGAATCGGATTTCATTCCCAATATATCGTAAAAAAACAATTTGAAGGTTTCTTTCAATTCGTTTAAATCTCCGGAAGATATTTTTTCGTTTCCGGATGCGACGGTATTAATGATCCGGGCAGCTTCAAACAGGTGCGAAATCACCACCGGCGTATTCAAATCGTCGTTCATCGCTTCATAACATTTTGACCGGAATTCTTTGACGAAAGCATTACCGGAGGTTTCCGACGGTTGAATTTTGTCTGATTTCTTTAAAGCGTCATCTATTCTTTGAAGTCCTTTTTCCGATGCCTGTAATGCTTCGTTGCCGAAATCGAGCGTACTTCTGTAATGTGCCTGCAAGATAAAGAACCGGATGGTCATCGGACTGTATGCCTGCGTCAATAACTTGTGCGACCCGGAGAACAATTCGTCCAGCGTGATGAAATTTCCCAATGATTTTCCCATTTTCTGACCGTTGATGGTAATCATATTGTTGTGCATCCAGTAATGAACGGTTTCTTTGCCTAATGCGGCTACCGATTGGGCAATTTCACATTCGTGATGGGGAAACATCAAATCCATTCCTCCGCCGTGAATATCAAATTCTTTTCCCAGATATTTGGTACCCATGACCGAACATTCCAAATGCCAGCCGGGAAATCCCTCGCTCCAGGGCGAAGGCCAGCGCATGATGTGTTCGGGTGATGCTTTTTTCCACAAGGCAAAATCGACGCCGTTGCGTTTTTCTTCCTGTCCGTCCAATTGTCGGGTTGCATTGAGCATATCTTCAATATTGCGTCCGGACAATTTTCCGTAATGATATTTCCGGTTGTATTTCTCCACGTCAAAATATACGGAACCGTTGCTTTCGTAAGCGAATCCGTGATCCATGATTTGTTGAATGAATTGAATCTGCTCGATGATGTGTCCCGACGCATGCGGCTCGATACTCGGCGGCAATATGTTCAATGCGTTCATCGACGTATGATAGCGGTTCAGGTAGGTTTGCACCACTTCCATCGGCTCCAATTCTTCCAAACGGGCCTTTTTCGAGATTTTGTCTTCCCCGCTGTCGGCATCGTTTTCCAAATGCCCGACATCCGTGATGTTACGGACATAACGCACTTTGTATCCGAGGTGAATCAAATAACGAAACAGAATATCGAATGTAATGGCCGGGCGCGCATGTCCCAGATGGGCATCGCCATATACCGTGGGGCCGCAGACATACATTCCGGCGTGTCCCGGGTGGATGGGGACAAATCGTTCTTTTTTTCGATGGAGCGTATTATAGACAGTGAGTTGTTGTTCGATCATGTCGGTTGATTTTAAGGAAACAAAAGTAGTATAAAAATTCTAAATGCCGGCATTGCATTTTTAAATAATTTGAAGCCGCCCGTTACGAATGTGTTGAATCTGATTTGGTTTGTAAAAGGATACCGTTTATATTTGCACGAAATTGATCGAAGAGAAAAGAACCGACGAAGGGTTTCAAGTTGCGGTATATCATTTCCGATTCGGTCCTTTATTTCGGAATGATCCGTTTTTTTAACCGTAACTTCTTAATTTTTAACCCTCTTAACTCTTAACTTTTTTAATATTCTCTCCATGCCTGATATTTTTTTCATCCTTATTGTAGCCATCGTGGCGGTTGATTTTCTGTTTGAACAATGTTTGGATTATTTAAACGGAAAGAATGCTTCTCCGGTGTTGCCCGAAGAAGTGAAGGGTATTTACGACGAAGAGGAATATGCCCGTCAACAAAAATATTTTGCAGCCGGCCGGAAGTTTTCTCTGATCAGTCAAACGCTTTCTTTTGTCGTAATCATTCTTTTTCTTTTTTTTCGGGGATTTGCTTGGGTCGATCAAATTTCACGAAGTGTTTTTGAACATGAGATTCCCGTTGCTTTGTTGTTTTTTGCGTTGATCGGATTGGGAAGTTCGTTGATCGGATTGCCGTTTTCTTTGTATGATACGTTTGTCTTGGAAGAACGGTTCGGCTTTAATAAAACAACCCGTAAAACGTTTTGGCTTGATTACGTCAAAGGATTGGCATTATCGTTTGTGATCGGGGTTCCGCTGATGAGTTTGATAATCTGGATTTATTTGAATACTGCCGGGTACTTTTGGATTTTGGCCTGGACGGTGGTCGGCGTATTTTCCGTGGTGATGAATATGTTTTATTCTGAATGGATCGTACCGTTGTTTAATAAACAAACACCGTTGGAAGACGGTGAATTACGCAATGCCATTGAAACATTTGCCCGAAAAGCAGGGTTTCAATTGGATAATATTTTCCTGATCGACGGTTCCAAACGTTCGTCCAAAGCGAATGCGTATTTTTCCGGATTGGGGAAGAAGAAACGAATCGTGTTGTATGATACGTTAATTAATGAACTGACCGTGAATGAAATTGTTGCCGTTTTGGCGCATGAGATCGGACATTACAAGAAAAAGCATACTTTGCAGGCGCTTATTCTATCGTTGTTGAGCGCCGGCGTCATGTTTTTTATTTTGTCGTTGTTTTTGGGAAATAAGGATTTGGCTTCGGCGCTCGGCAGCGACATTCCTTCTTTTCATTTGTGCCTGATCGGATTCGGATTGTTGTACACTCCCGTAACTTTTGTATTGGGCATTTTGATGAATGTTGTTTCCCGTAAAAATGAATACCGGGCGGATGCTTTTGCCGCAAGTTTCGGGTTAGAGAAAGAACTGTCGGAGGGTTTGAAAAAACTTTCGGTCCAATCGTTAAGTAATCTGACGCCTCATCCGTGGTATGTTTTTTTTCATTATTCTCATCCGACGTTACTGCAACGGTTGGAGAAGTTAAGAGTTATGGGTTAAAAGTGGATTCCACGCTTTAGAACGGGTATCCGATGGCAAAGTGAAAGGCGAAATCGTTCCAAAAGTCGGGACGGGTAATTCGCCAACGGTCGGAGCCGGTTTGAGCCGGATCGTAAATTTTCATGCCGGTGTCGAAACGAAACACTAAGAAATCGAAATCGAGACGAAATCCCAATCCCCAAGCCCAGGCAATTTGTTTGTAAAAACTGTTGAGGCGGAATTGCCCTCCGGGTTGATTATCGTACTTCCGCAATGTCCAGATATTGCCCGCATCAATAAATGACGCCACTTGAAACGGGCCGATCAGCATGTTGCGAAATTCAACGCTGAGATCCAGTTTTAAGTCTCCCGACTGATTCATAAAATCAATGGTTCCGTTGTTATTGTAAGTGCCCGGGCCAAGTTGTCTCGTACTCCAGCCTCTGATGCTGTTTGATCCGCCGGAGTAATACCTTTTTTCGTACGGCAGCACAATGGAATTGAGGTACGGGTAAGCCGCTCCGACGACGGCATGCATCGCGATCGAATTTTTTTTGTCGATGGACATGTTGCGGGCATAGTCGAAATCGGCTTTCACATATTGGGCAAACGGAACGTTGAAAATTCTGTAACTTCCGGCGCTGTCGGGAGCGGCTTTGAATAATTTGGAGGCTCCGTAGAACAGATTTCCGGCCAGTTCAATACCTGCCCGAATGGTAAAAAAATCTTTCGATCTTGCGTTCCGGGGTTGGGAAGTATACACGAGATTATATGCCGTGCGATAGATAAACAGGTTTTCGTAGCTGTATTTAAGCATCAGGTTTCGGGGATTGTTCATGACACTGTCACGAAATTCCTTCGACATTTGCGGGATGGCCACGTAATTGATGTCCACAATATCCAGCGAATGTGCAAATCGGCTTCGGCTGCCCGTCCATTCGTAATTTAAACCGGTGTTGAAAAACACCCGCTGATATTCGGGACGCAGTTGATTGTTGAATCTCATGCGAACGTCGGTTGATCCGCGTTTATCGTTCAGTTGGGGAACATTGATCAAGAAGCGGGGAAATGATATTCCCGTTTCGATTCCGTATTCGTAGTAATTTTCGTTCAACAAGTCGGTGGATGATGTTCCGGTAATGGCTTCGTAAGCTCCTTGCAGCTTTATCCGAAAGGTTTCGGCCCCGTTGAAAATATTGCGGTGCTGATAAGTGACGGATGCTCCGACGCCCAAATCTCCCGCGGAATTGGTTCCTTCGATGCCGGTCTCTATTCGGTGGATGTTTCCGGAGATGATCGTGATCAAACAATTCAGTTTGATACTGTCTTGTACTTCCACTTCGCGGAATTGAACACTCACTTGTTTGACACAACTCAGCGCATTCAGTGCGTTGTAAGTCAGGTCGGCGAGTCGTTCGTTATAATTGGCGCCGGGTCGGATATGACAGTTTTTCAGGATTGTTCCGGGTTTGATGAAGTGTGTTTTGTCGTAATAGATTTTTGTTTTTCCCGACGTGAATGTATCCACAATCGCATATCCCGAGGCAATGGTGTCGTATCGGCTGATGATCGACACTTGGTTGATCTTATAAGGCTTGTATTTCGGGACGGGAACGGAGTCGGAAGCTTCTCCGGGAGTATTCGGAATGATCGTCAGTTTCAAATCGACCGCATGCGAATTAAGGGTGGTATCGGCCACATATTGGAACGATTCTTTCGTGAGGGAAAAATATCCGCGGTTTCGAAGCATGGAATTGAATGATTCCAACCGGTTTTCCAAAACTTCCTGATTAAAAACATCTCCTTTTTTAATCGAGTTTCTTCTTAATGATTGTTTCAGCAGTTTGGCAATGGCGGTGTCGCTTACGGCCATTTCGAAATTCCGGATGGTATATGCGGTGCCGGTATGAATGTTATAAGTGATTTCCGCTTTTTTGTCTTTCTTTTTTTCTTGTACGCCGACCGTCGCATTCAGATAACCGAGATTATTCAATTGTATTTGCATTTGCGTGGACGAATATTTGGCGCTTGCCGCGTTGTAAATTACCGGCGGTTCTCCTATTTTTCTCCAGAGTTTATGGAAGATGTTGGATGAGGAGTCTTTGCCTGCCCAATTGTATATGCCCAATGCGGCTTTTCCCATACCCAAGACGGAATGATTGGGCTGTTGGGATACGAATATCAGCATATCGAAGGTGTTTACCTTTTTCGTATCGCTTTTGATATTTATTTTATCCAGCAGATATTGCCCTTCGGGGATGTTTTTCGTGGTGTTGCATGCCGTCATTCCCAAAAGGAAAAAGAATAAAATCCGGTGGTATTTGAATTGTTTATTCACGCTTTCTTTTTGCTTTTCTACTTTTTACCTTTTTAAACAGATTCTTGAAAAACTTCGATTCTTTGGTGTAAACAAGTCCGACACCTTGTGTTGTCGGCGCTTTTTGATAATATTGGTCATTCGTTTTGTTGTATGCTTTCAACCGGAGATTTCCGGTTCGGGTCAATTTCAGTTCGGCATCAAAATCTCCGATAAAACTGTTGCTCGCCGTATTTGAATTGTTGTACCCGAGATTAGTACTCAAAATCAGACGGTTGTTAAACAATTGAGTCGATACCGATATTTCCATATCCAAGTCGGAAGCATCTCCCTGTGTCGAATTGATATTCGTGCCGATGGTCCAGTTTTTGCCCAAAACGCCTGAAACGAGATTATTTAAAGTGGCCGACAGGGTGGAAGAGGCCATTGACGTCCATATCGAATTGCCGGGTCTGGAAGCGGTTGCATAGTCGGGTGCGTAAAAACATCCGATCGACAGCAAATAGGCAAATTCCCGGATCATGATGTCGTCGTTGTTGATGAAACTTTTGACCCGTTTTTGTGTTTCGTCGCTTGCATCAGGCAATTGGATGTCGTATGTCAAATCGATTTTGTCCATGTTGCCTTTGATGATCAATACACAGTTTACATTTGTCCGGGAGGTACGCAGCGTCGGATCCGACGTAAAACTTTGATCCAATGTCCCTAAATCTGCTTTTACGGTGTAATAAGCGGTGATGTTGAATCGGGATTTGAACGGATCCCCGTTAAATGTCACCTCGCTTCCTTCGCTTATTTTAAATTCTCTTTTGGTGATGCCTTTCAACGAAATGACGCAACTGCCGTCATGGATCACGTATTGGCCGTACATGCTCATGTCGGAAGTTGCCGTATTGTATGTCATGTCGATGTTGCCCGTTCCGTTGACGACAGCCCGGTCTCTCATGCTCGGATCGAGAAAAACGGTCAACGACATACTCGGTGTAATGTCTAAAGACATCTTTAAATTAATCGGAAAAGTCGATTCCGGTTTTTCTTTTTTTACTTCTTCGTCGGTATGTTTATCGACATAAACAACGCTTTTATATTCGGTGGCGGTCGTACTTTCGGGCAGAATGACCGCTATTTTCGAATCGGAGCTGTTTTGCAGTTTCAGTCCGACTTTCATTGCGTCGGTCATGGTACCGGAGGAATTGATCTTTCCCGTCAATTTCAGCAATCCGTAAAATAAACTGTCTTTTCTGTCCATGGTATTCAATACCAAAAAATTTCTCATGTCCATGGAAAAATCGTAGGAGATGTTTTTGAATCCGGGATAATTCACTGTGCATTGCAACGTCGCCGTCTTTCCGAAATTGTCTTTGACGGCCAGATTACGGATATTCAGTTGACTCGGATTGACGGCGATACTGTCGGATAGGGTATAGGTGACATTCGTATAGTCAATGCCGAATTTTCCGTCATGAACATAGATATATCCGTTTACTTGCGGACTCGAAAGTTTTCCTCGCGCCGTCAGTTTCGAACTGATGCTCCCGTTCAGGTCGTGAAGCGTTCCGATGAAAAACGGCTGCAACCAAGCTAACCGGATATCGGCCAAATCGACCCGGATATTCAAAGAATCTTTAAGTGGATACATTCTTCCGCGAATGGTGGAATTGATTCCGTTTTCCCGTTTCAGTTCGGAATATAGCCTGACTCCTTCATTTTCGCTGTCCCATTCGCTGCTGATGCTTAAATCTCCGATTTTTTCTTTGTTTAATGTGATGTTATTGATTCCCAGTCTTCTTGTCAGCAGATTCGGCATTTTTTCGGTTCCGATGACGGTAATGTATCCCTGAATCAATCCGGTCAGGCCGATATCCATGTTCATGGTTTCGGTGATGGTTTGCAATTGGATTTGATTTAGGTTGACGAATAAGGAGTCTTTTCCTCTCGACGAATAAATTCCATCGACCAGAACATATTCTTCCGGCGTGTGATTGATCCGGAGACGGTCGAAAATGAATCGGTCGTTTTCGATGCTTACGGTCGAATTTGGAATGGTTATATTCAATTTGTTGAACGTAAGGGACGATGGTTCGATTTTGACTAACGTTTTTAATGACTGCCCGGACGACATTTGCTCGAATAAAACAGTTGCGTTTATGTTGCCTTTCAACGCAAGCGTATCGTTATGGTTGTCAAAATTTATGGCCGGAGAAATGCTGTCATGTTCCGCTTTTCCTTTCAGTCCGAATTGGATCGTCGAACCGGAATTGATGTCGGGGACATCTGCCGTCAATGAAAAGTCAAGCGGTCCGGAGGTATTGGAAACAGCCGGTTTGATATTGTTTATAACGGTTTCTCCTACTTTCAGTTGCGGCAGATTCCCGGATAATTGAAGGGTTTCGGATGCATCGTTATACGTTAAATGGAGCGTCGATTCTTTCAACAAGGTAAAAGGCAGATTGAATATCCGGGTGAGTTTTTCGGTGTTTTTGCATCGGATATCGACGACAAAATCATTTTCTCCCGGTTTGACGGAACGGTTCCGCTCCGGAAAAAGAGTCGGGAAATAGTCGTTTGCTGTATTGGTCAGTTGAGGCACCAAAGTGGCAAACGATAATTTTCCGGTGATGTCGGCTGTCAGAAATTCATGTGTAAAGTGAAATATCCGGTTGTTCTTATCGTCAAATCTTGCGGTGATCAGGAGTAGAGAAAAATTAAATTTTTCGGTTTCGGTTGCAAACGAAATATTGTCCAATGCTATTTTCCCGGTTATATTGTCGAGATCGTCTCCCTTCATGTCGATGTTTCCTTTCAATGTCAGATTGCTGCCCGGATATTCCGACAAAAGGTTGAGTTTGTCGGGCGAAAGTCGGTCGACATTCAGTCCGGCTTTAAATTCGGGAAGTTTTCCGGCCGGCATATCGGCGGATGCAGTTAGGTCTAACCGGACATTGGGATCGTCAATGGCGATATCGGCCGTATATTTGCTTTGATTGAGGGTTCCCTTCAGCCGGATATTCGAGTAACAATATCCTTGAAAATCCAATCGGGGAACAACGCCCGATAATTCTGCAATCAAAAGATTCGGCCCGGCGGTTCCTTTTGCATTTAAAGAAAAAGACACTTGACCAAGTGGATTGTCCTGCATTAAATCGTTCAGTTGAATGCCGTTGCTTTCCGCCAAAATGTCGAAATCGGCATTTCCGGATGTAAAATTGTAGCCTCCGGTTCCTTTTAAAACAAGGGTGCCGGGTTTTGACCGGAGTTCGAGATTCAGATCCGCTTTTCGGATTTTACCTTTGGCATATCCTTTCAGGTGCATGCTTCCCAATCCGAAGATTGGATCGGGTAATATTGTTTTTTCTCCGGAAACGGCTTGTATAATCGTTTGAATATTGCATCCATCAGTCGACAAATCGTTTATGATCAAATTGATGTCCGCTTTTTCAAAATCGGTATAATTACTGATCGAACCGGAAGCGTATAACGAAGTGTTTTTTCCGTATGAAACTTTCAAATCGTTGACGTCGATTCCGGGTAATGATGCCCGGATATTTCCGCTCAACGAAACCGGTTGATTAAATTGCGACAGGAGGGGGGCAAACGATTTCAAGTCGGAGGGTCGCACGGTCGTTTTTTCTATTTGAAGATCTATTTTTCCGTTATCGATGATGTCGGCTATTTCTCCGGGATATGAGGTCTTGCCGGAAGCGTTTAATTCCGAACCGGGCAATTTGACGGTTAAATGATCTAACGAGATCAATTTATCTTTTGAAGTGAGTTTTAAAGTCATGTCATTTATCCGGATCCCTGATTTTTCGATTAATGAAAGATATTTTATTTCAGTATCCAATTTTTCTAAACGGATTGATTTCAAACTTATTTTCGAATGAAGACTGTCGATTTGGAGGTGACTGCCGTTGAAAATTCCCGGCGTTTCCGGTTCGGAATGAACGTCGTATCTGATTTTACCGTTTGAAACAAGGATATTGTCGATGCTGATTATTAGTGAGCTTGGTGTATTTTCGACAGTGTCCTTGCTTGTGAATGCGTCGATGAGGAATTGAAAATTCATGGGGGTCGTCAACGAATCCTGCGATATATTAACTGAAAAATCGGATAATGTGATGCCGGTGATGACCAGTTTATTTTTTATTAACGGAAATAACTTCACGCTGCCGGATATTTCTCCGGCAAATACCAAGGTGTCGCCTTGTCGGTCTTTGACGAATACATCGTATAGTTTCAACGAATTGAACGGGATGAACTTAATTTCTCCGATGGTAAATTCGGAGTCTATTTTTTTGGAAAGTTCGATTTGTACTTTGTTTTTTATCCATTGTTGTACGGAATGTGAAGATATGGCGGCATATAAACCCGTGAGAATCACAACAATACTTCCCGTCGTAATGAGCAATATGTTTCGAAGCCTTTTGATATAGTTAAGAATTAAGAGTTAAAAGTTAAGAGTTAAAAGTTAAGAGTTAAGAATTAAGAGTTATATAAATAAATATGTCGTGAAAAACGGGTTATGTTTTAAACGCCAAACTATAAAGACGGAAAGACTCAAAGTTTAAATTCTTGGTGACTTTGTGTTTTTGGATCTTTGCGTTCAAAGTTAAATTAAATTCTGCTATTTTAAGATCATTCTTCGATCATTTCTTCACTCAAATTAATCAGGTATAATTTTTCGGTTGCACGGGTGAACGCGGTATAGAGCCAGCGATAGAAATCGATGCCGAGATGTTCGTTCGAGAGATACCCCATGTCCAGGAAAACATTTTTCCATTGTCCGCCTTGTGCTTTGTGACAGGTGAGGGCATATCCGTATTTGACTTGCAGGCAATTGTAATGCGGATTTTGTTTGATTTTGCGTATTTTGCCTGCTTTGCCCGGAATATCTTCGTAATCTTCGAGTATGGCGTAAAACAGTTTCCCGGTTTGTTCTTGAGAGAGAGACGCCGTTTCCGAATGAAGTGTATCCAACAGAATTTTCACGTCGATGTCGATGTCGTAGTCGAGCAGTGTCATGTTGACGTCGGCAAAACGGAATCCGTACATTTCCTCGTAACGGCGCACGCGATTTACTTTTGCAATGTCGCCGTTGGCAATAAAATCGATTTCGGCATATTCTTCGCTCCAGTAATAATTATTTTTTACAACCATCAGCATGTCGCCGCCCGACAATTCTTCTTCCCGGTATAGAATACTGTTGCGAATGCCGTTGTTGTAGATATTTGCACGTTTGTTTGACCGGGAAATGACGGTGGTTTCTTCGATTCCCGAACGATTATACGCCGAGGAGACGGCTTCGATCAGTTCGTCGCCGCGGAGTCGGATGATGTCGGGATAATTTTTGATCCGGATTTTGGGGTATAATCCTGCTTTTTCTTCGGTGATAAGGGTGCGAATGTCTGTGGCATTTTTCAGAATGCCTGAGGTTAATTGTTGCCGGATGACCTGCGTCAGCGTGAATGTTTCGACATTCAATCCGAATGCTTTCAGCACATTCATGTCGAAAGCCGGACTGATGCTTTCTCCTACCGGAGGCAGCTGTGCCGAATCGCCCATCAACAATAACCGGCATCCTTCGCCGGTATAAATATATTCGATCAGATCGTCCAATAAATGCCCCGAACCGAACATGGCTTTATCGTAGCTTCCGTTTGAAATCATGGACGCTTCGTCGACGATGAACAGGGTGTGTTTGTGCAAATTGACGTTTAATTCGAATCCGACATTTTCGTGCGAAAATTTTTTCTGCCGGTAAATTTTTTTATGAATGGTGAATGCCGCATGTCCCGAATAATTCGAAAAAACTTTGGCAGCCCGTCCCGTCGGAGCCAATAAAACGGTTTTTTGTTCCAATGCCGTCAACGTTTTCACCAATGCTCCGACCAACGAACTTTTTCCCGTTCCCGCATATCCTTTCAGCAGGAACAGACTGTCTGCATCGGGATTCATCATAAAAGCCGATAACTTTTCCAATGCTTCGGCTTGGTCGGTGGTCGGTTCGTGCGGAAAATTTTTCCGAATTTGTTCGATTAAAAAATGACTTAACACTCTTTTTTAAGTTAAGAATCAATAAAGTTAAGAATTAAGAGTTAAGAATTAAGAGTTAAAAGTTAAGAGTTATAGAAATAAATTGTGAATATATCTTTGTATATCTTAATATCCAATTTATTAATTTACAATACATTAACTCTTAACTCTTAATTCTTAACTTTTAACTTAAAACATGCATTCCGTCCGAAATCATTTTAAGCAGAAACAGGGCTGCGAAAATATACATGGCGACGGAGATTTGACGGGCTTTTCCGCAAAACAGTTTGAATATGACAAAACTTAACATTCCGAAAACGATGCCTTGCGCGATACTGAAAGTAAACGGCATCATGATGATGGTGAGAAATGACGGCAATGATTCGGATATGTCGTTGAAGTTGATGTTGACCACCGAAGCGATCATGAACAAGCCGACAATAATAAGCGCCGGAGCCGTTGCCGATGCCGGAATCATCAGGATTATCGGTGCGAAGAATAGTGCGATTCCGAACATGATGGCAATGATCACGGCGGTTAATCCGGTGCGTCCGCCCGATGCTACTCCGGAAGCGCTTTCGATATAGGAGGTTATGGTGCTTGTTCCCAAAATGGAACCGAAAGTTGTTCCCAACGCATCGGCAAACAATGCTTTTTTAATTTGGGGGAAATTTCCGTCTTTATCGATAAACCCGGCTCTCGCTGCAACGCCGATAAGAGTTCCCACCGTATCGAACAGGTTGACGAACAGAAAGGTGAAGACTACCAACAGCATGTTGAGCGAAAAGATATTGCTCCATTCGAATTTACAGAAAATGGGGGCAATGGAAGGAGGAAGAGATACCAAATTTCCTTCGGGAAAATGTATTTCGCCGAAGATGATGCCGAAAACTGTGGCGACCACGATTCCGATCAAAATCGCTCCGTGTATGTTGCGGGCAAATAGAGTGCCGGTAACGACCAAGCCGATAAGGGCGATCCATACATTCGGGTTGGCCAAATCACCTAATCCGATAAATGTCGTGTCGTTTTTGACGATGATTCCCGAATGCTGCAATCCGATGAAAGTGATGAATAGTCCGATCCCCACCGGAATGGCATCTTTGATTGATTTCGGAATACTTTTGACGATCAGTTCCCGGATATTAAAAAAGGTCAGAATAATGAAAATAATTCCTTCGATAAATACGGCTGTGAGTGCAAATTGCCATGAATATCCCATCGTAAGCACAACCGTAAAGGCAAAAAAACTGTTGAGGCCCATACCCGGAGCCTGTGATATCGGCAAATTGGCGATGAACGCCATCAATAAGGTGCCGACAATGGTTGCCAAAGCCGTTGCAGTAAATAATGCTGCTTTATCCATGCCGGTCGTACCCAATACGTTCGGATTTACAATAAGGATATACGACATGGTGAGAAAGGTAATCACACCGCCGATCATCTCTCTTTTGACGTTGGTGTTGTTTTGTTTCAGTTTGAAAATTTTTTCTAACATGGGAAAATAGTTGGTTAAATTTGAATTTTATTCTTTTAAGCGATATAAGGTGTAACCGCGTTGATCGTAATTAATGACATGTTTGATATCAGGTCTTTCGGGAACAACAGCTTTTACTTCGTATTTCTTTTTTAATAAAGCGTTCAATGTGGGATTACTCGTATAACTGTCGGATCGAACCATCAACCATTTAGGTGGTTTTTGGGTTATATGCTCATTAAAATCAATTAAAATTTGAGGATCTGTTTTGGAAAACCATTCTTGTAACGTGAAATATTTATATGATGGAATAATATTTTGTTCAAGGTACCATCTTGAATTGACGTTATATCCAAGTGCATTGTTTTTGTCTTCCGGTGGAATCGGATATGTCGGATAATTCAACAATGAATGATCAAAGAATTGTGTTTTATACAAGTCAATAGTTCTGTTGAAACTGTAATAAGTCATCGGGATGATTCCGGCAATGATTATTAAGATGATAAAAAACGTTTTTGTTTTATCCGATAACTTTTTATTCGAATTATGAATATAGAGTAAGGTTCCTAAAGTTAGGATCGGAATATCCAGTATATGATAGTACAAAAAATATTTTGTTCCCAAGTAAGTACTGATAAATGTGAAAATAGAACCAAGTATTATTATTATTTGGAGTATGTAATCTTTTTTGTTTTTTCTTTTATATACCAATGTGTTGATAATGCCAAAAAAAGTGATTATAAAACTTAAAAACACAATCAGTTTGATTTTATATGTATCTTTTGACGAATATTTCAGATTATGTAAAAAAGTGGCATATATCATATCATCGAGAGCATTTTTAAAATAGAAGTATATGTAAATGGGTAAACAAATGATCAGAAAACCCGATATAAAAAGCAGAATGTTTGAAAATAAATTTTTCAATTGTTTTTCCGAGACAAGAAAAATGGATATGGCTATGATAACGGCAACTATTACGGCAGCATTGTTTATACGTATAAAAGCTGTTATGGCGAAGCAAATCCCATAAATAAAAGAATAAATGGCCGGATGTTTTGCATCATCGGAAAAGCAAAAGCGAAAAGCAAACAAGAGAGGGATAAAAATAAGCAATAAACAAAATTCTTCAGTTTTATTGCCGTCTCCGATTGTCATATAATATAAAAAAAACATGGATAGAAAAACAAACATAATTTGAGCAGGTCGTATGAAATACAAACAGATCTTACGAATAATGAATAGAACACTGCTTAAATTAATGATTTGCAAAATAAATATTCCTGTTTTTCCGAAGCTGATCAATTGTCCTGCCGCTTGTATAAAGAACAAAACAGGACCTTTGTGGTCGAATATATCTTTGTACAAGATTTTCCCGTTTAATATTGATTTCCCCATCAGAAAATAAAGGGCGCAGTCGCCGGTGTAAACCGGATATAACGGACTTGTCGATGTCGAGGAGATCAACAAAAAAAGAAAAGCGATAACCGGATATAAAAATAGATAGTATTTATTTTTTAAAAAGGAGCTGATTTTCATTATGTTTATTTTGTGATGAGATATTTTATGTAAAATTATTTTAATTTATAGATAGTGTAGCCAAGATTGTCATAATTAATTTTCTTGACTTTAGCCCTTTCCGCAGAAAATGCTTTGATTTCGTATTTTTCTTTCAATAAAGCATTCAATGTGGCATTACTTGTGTAGCTGTCGGAGCGAACTATCAACCATTTAGGTGGTTTTAGGGTTATCCTGTTATTAAAATCAATTAAAATTTGAGGATTTGTTTTGGCGAACCATTCTTGAAAAGTGAAATATTTATATGATGGAATAATATTTTGTTCAAGATACCATCTTGAATCTACATTATATCCGATGGCATTATTTTTATCTGATTCGGGGATTTTGAAGTCAGGAAAGTTCGAAAATTTTTTATAATCGAATGGCAGTGTTCTATAAATACCGGTAATTTTATACATGCTATAATATGTAAAAGCAGTTATTATGAATAATGCAATGATTAAATTGATAATTCTTGTCGGTTTATTAATCAGTTGATTGTTATAATTGTAGATACAGCAGGCTCCCCCCAATACAATGGATGGAGCATACAAAGTGTAGTAATGAAAATAATATTTAGTGATTGGTATAAATGATATAAATGTTAATAACGGAATAAAAATTAAAATCATTTTAAGTAGAATTTTTTTACCGGTTTCTTCTCTCTCTCTCTATATATATATATATATTTATCAGTGCAAATATAGTGATTGCGAATGATACTATTACGATTAATTCGACTTGGAAGGAGTCTATTGATGCATATTTTAAATTATGTAAAAATGTTCCCTCAATCATGTCATAAAAAGCATTATTTATATAAAAATAAAAACATATAATAAAACATATCAGTATAAAACTGAATAAGAAAGTCAGAGTATTAAACAATAAGTTTTTCCACTCTTTATTAATGATTAAAAATATTACTAATGATAAAATAATAGCGCATAAGGCTACTGCATTGTTTATTCGGATAAAAATAACCAAAGAAGAACAAATACCGTAAATAAATGAATATAGCAATGGATGACTTTTTTTATTTGAAAAATAATATTTTAATATAAGAAAAAGTGGAATAAAAATAAATAGTAAGCTTTTTGATTCATTACTATTTCCTTCATTTGTTATAAAAAATAAAGATAGAAATGAGGCGATAATGATCCATATTTGATTGGGTTTTATAAAAAATAAAGATATTTTACGAATAACATATAAAATAATACTTAAGTTGATAACCGTATAAATAAAAGCACCTGTTTGATCAGGATAAATAAGTTGCCCTAATGAATCCATGTAAAATAGAACAGGACCTTTATGATCAAATAAGTCTTTGTATAATATTTTCCCGTCTAAAATTGACTTTCCTATTAAAATAAATAGAGAATCGTCTTTTGTACAAGGAGGATATATCGGACTTATAGATGTCGAAGAGATCAACAAAAACAGAAAAGCGATAATCGGATATAAAAATAGATAATATTTATTTTTTAAGAATGCATTCACATTCATCATTTGTTATATATTTTAAAAGTGTTAAAACGTCCATTTTCCTGCCAATGTCGGGAATGCGTATATTTTGGTTCCGTATTGGGGATAAAAATTGTTACTGATTTCGATTTCACTTCCGAATGACAGGTTTTGGGTTACATTGTACCAAATTTGCGGTTCGGTGAGTAAAATAACTTTTTTCCCGCTTTCTACGCCTGTATAATCCTTGTTTTCGGTCCAAATATCCATGAATCCGCAAAAAGCGATTCTGTTTTTCCAAAAACCGGCACCCCAGGACACCGTCCATTGAACGTCGTTGCTTACTTTTTGAAAGGCATTGTATTTGTAGGTGATGTAGGTATTGAATTGTGCGTTCGGAATGACGAAAGAATACGATGCCCCGGCCAAATAAGCGTTGGCGACGGAAAATCCCGAATTGTTGTTGTTTCCGACTCCGCCGTTGTATTCGATATGCGGCATGATCTGGAAATTCTTGATCTTGAAGTCTCGTGCGATTTCCATATAAGCCAATCCGATATTGCCGCGACTTTGATCGAAATTAAGGTCGACGAACATGAATGTCGAACCCCATTGATCGGGCTTAAACATTTCGAAGGTTGCCGTAAAAAAATTGGGAGGAGGGACATCATCATACAAAGCATGACGGAAATCATAGTGCAACTGAAGGTTTTGTGCTGGTACACAAACGGATATCATTGATAAAAAGAGAGCAGATACAACCTTTTTTGGCATGATAAATAATAAATCAAATTTTTCCACAAAAATAAAGAAATCTGTTTCATTTCCAAAAAGAGAGCTGCATTATATAAGAGTTACCCGGTTTTTGTGTATTTTTGTTCGAATTTCAATTTTTCCCGACGGCTTGCCGTTGTAAATTTTGATCGATGACGATAATTACCCCTGATAATAAATTGGCTGACGTTGTATTGCGCAATTATCATTTGATTCCCGTTATCAACCGGTTCGGGATTGAATTAGGATTCGGCGACAAAAAAATCAGTGAGATTTGCCGTGATTGTCAAATCGATGCCGATTTTTTTGCGGCATTATTAAATACCATCAGTTACGAATCTTATTTTTCCGATAAAAGCCTGAATGCTTCCAATACGCTTCAATTGATCGATTATTTGAAAATGACGTTGGCGAATTATCAGGAAAGCCAACTCAATGTCATTGAAATTCATATCAGGCAGTTATCGGATTCGTCTCCGGTTCCGAACGAACATTTACGGTTGATCGAGAATTTTTTCGCTCAATTCAAAACGGAATTCCGGCAGTATACAGACAGTGTCAATAAAGAAGTTTTTAAACCTGTTACCGTTATTTATGAGGTTTATTCCGGAAAAGAACCCCATTTTTCCAAAAATTTTAAAAGTCCCGATTTCGATGCATTTCAATATAAAACCGGAAGATTAACCGATAAACTTTCGGATATGAAAAGCTTGTTGGTGAAGTATTTGACGGGAACTTTCGACCGGAGAATACGGAATGCCATTATTTACATCATTGCCCGTTTTGAAGTGGATATTCATAATTACATGCGGTTACAATATCGACTGTTGAAACCGATGACCAAGGAAATGCAGGCTAAATTCCAATCGTAATATGAAAGAAGAGAATATCCGTATTGCCATCGTCAGTCCGCATTATTTGCAGTTATGCGGACTGAAGGCTGTGTTGTCGGATTTTTTTTCGATCGGCAGACCGGATTTTTTTGATGATTTCCGGTCATTTACGGAAAGCCCGGTCGTTTATCACCGGATTTTCATGGATGCGATGATGTATATTGCCAACAGTGAATTTTTCAAAGATAAAAAGAAAATTGTTTTGCTTTCGGAAAAGTGTGTTTTACCCGGTTCTCATCCCGAATTGTCGTTTTTGGACGTGTTGTCGGAACGTCGGGAATTGACGGAAGCATTGAACGATATTATAAAAAGGATACCCGAACACCAGACGGAAGAAAACAGCAAGGAGCTTTCCGACAGGGAACGTGAAGTTCTTGAGCTGGTGACAAAAGGATATACCAGTAAAGATATAGCCTCCGAATTGAATATCAGTTTGTATACTGTGCAAGCTCACCGGAAAAATATTTCCGGAAAATTGGGCATCAAATCGGTTTCTGCTTTGACGGTTTATGCCATGATGAACGGGATTGTCAGTTATTAGTTATTGATTATTTGCCTTCGGCGTTATTCCTTTGACGTGTTTCCGGAAAATTCGTCATTGACGGTATTTAAAATTCTGTAATAATCAACCAATATCCAATAACTAATAACGCCAAAGGTAAATAACCAATAACCAATAACTAAAATGATTTTACTTGCTGACAGCGGATCCACCAAAACGCACTGGAGTCTTGTTCAAAACGGACTGCCGGAACAGGAAGCCTATACCTCCGGAATCAATCCGTTTTATCAGTCCCGGGAAGAAATCGAACAGGAAATCGAAAGCATGCTTTTGCCGCAAATAGATCCGAAAGGAGTGGAGCATGTGTATTTTTACGGAGCGGGATGCATTCCGGAGAAAACAGATATAGTCAAACAGGCGATCAAACGTTTTTTTGCCTGTCCTGTCGAAGTCAACAATGATTTATTGGCTGCCTGCCACGCTTTGGCGAAACGATTGCCGGGCATTGTCTGTATTCTCGGAACCGGATCTAATTCTTGTTTATATGACGGGGAAAAAATTGTTCAACATGTTTCTCCATTGGGTTTTATCTTGGGGGACGAGGGCAGCGGCGCCACTTTGGGAAAATTGTTGGTGGCGGATGTTCTGAAAAATCAATTGCCGAAATATTTGCGGGATCGGTTTTTTGCCCGTTTTAATCTGACGCCGTCTCAAATTATGGATCAAGTATACCGCAACCCGTTTCCGAACCGATTTTTGGCAAGTCTTTCTGTTTTCATCAAAGAAAATATGCGGGAAGAACATCTGCTGCAATCGATTGTCGAGAAAAGTTTTGCGGCCTTTTTTCACCGGAATGTTTCACAATATGGTCATTCTGATTATCCGGTTCATTTCAGCGGTTCCGTTGCTTACCATTATGAGAACATTTTGAAGGAAGTTGCCGATGACTTTAACATGCAGATCGGCAAAATCGAAATGTACCCGATGAACGGGCTGATTGAATACCACACGATAAAGTGAATAAAAGTATTGTTCAATTTTGCATTTCAAGGAGCTATAAAATATAAAAAAAGAGTTGGCATTGTTAATTTTATATAGATTTAAAATAAAAACCTTATCTTCTAAAAGTCCCTTTAGTAGCTTAGCAGCCGATACAATGCAATTGATCTCACCCTTATTTTCCTTATTTATAAATACAATAAATGTCAATAAAAATCCCTGAAATAAGCGGATAAGGGCAGAGATTAGGTATGTTTCCGGGCTACTAAGGGAATTACAAAAATAAGGGTTGTCTATACCTGTTTAATAATGCCAAAGAATTGCATATATTTATTAATAAAACCAAAGGTAAAAAGTAAAAGGCGGAATTAAAAAATCCGGAACCTTTGACTTTTTACCTTTTATCTTTTACCTTAAACTAAAGTCGGTGGTGGAGCGGATGTCGTCGGAGGAACTGCCGATAAGGGCTTTGAAGTCTCCGGGTTCGGCAACCCATTGGTGTTGCTTATCGTCGAAATATTTCAGCATGTCGGTATTAATGGTAAACGTGACGTTTTTTTCTTCTCCGGGTTTCAAAAATATTTTTTCGAATCCTTTCAATTCTTTCACCGGACGGGGAAGCGATGATTCAACGTCGCTGAGGTATAGTTGTACGACTTCGGCGCCCTCTCTGATTCCCGTGTTTTTTACGGGAATGGTTATCGTCAGGGTTTCGTTACCGACCATTTGTTTTTTGTCGATCGATGCTTTTCCGTAAGTAAAAGTTGTGTAACTCAGCCCATGCCCGAATGCGAATAACGGTTTGATTTTTTGTTTGTCGGTCCAACGGTATCCCACAAAAATTCCTTCATTGTATTTTACGTTCAGGCTGTTGCCCGGGTATTCCCCTAAGGCAAAAGCGCCGTTATCTTCCAATTTGACGGGGAAGGTAAACGGCAGTTTTCCCGACGGATTCACTTCGCCTGTCAATACGGATGCAAGAGCATTTCCCGCTTCCGTTCCGTTGTACCACGTTTGTACGATGGCAGGAACGTCGTTTACCCACGGCATGGCTGTCGCATTTCCCGAAATAAGAACCACGACCATATTTTTATTTGTTTTTGCCAATTCTCCGATCAATTGATCTTGTCCGTAAGGCAACCCCAATTCCTTGCGGTCATTTCCTTCACAATCCTGAAAATCGTATTTGTTCAATCCTCCGATAAAGATCACCATATCGGCATTTTGGGCTGCTTTGACGGCTTCCGCGGTTATTTCCCGCGTCGGACGGGTGTCGATGACATCGTTGATTTCCACGCCGTCTTGTTTGATATTGTCTTTTTTCCGTAATTTATCGTTGACATATCCGCGGGCATAAACCACTTCTGCTTTGTTTCCGACATATTTTTTGATACCTTCCAGCGGAGAAATTTCATATTTGGCTTTGAGCGAAGAGCTTCCTCCACCGACTGTCATGACTTTAACGGCATTTTCTCCGATCACGGCGATTTTCTTGATTTTGGTGAAATCGATGGGCAGCAGATCGTTTCTGTTTTGCAGTAAGACAATTCCTTCTTGGGCGATTTTACGTCCAGCCAAAGCATGCTCTTCGGTTCCGAAAGAACCCCATGGACGTTTGGTGTTCATATTGGTGCGGAATACCAGACGAAGGATGTTGCGTACCTTTTTATCAAGTTCTTCTTCTTTTACTTTTCCTGATTTCAATAAATTCAGAAAAGGAGCAGCCAGGTAATAATTGTTGTATGCATCGCTTGCGCCTTCGTTCAATCCGTCGGTCCATGAACCGAATTCCATATCCAAACCGTTGTATATAGCCTGCTCTGTATTGTTTACGCCGCCCCAATCGGAAACAACCACCCCATCGAAATTCCATTCTTTTCGGAGAATGTCGTTCAGCAAGTATTGATTATGGCAACACCATTGTTCTTTGTACCGGTTGTAAGATCCCATGATCGCCCAAGTTTTCCCTTCTTGAACGGCGGCTTTGAAGGCGGGCAGATATATTTCGTACAATGCCCGGTCGTCAACTTCCACATTTACGGTATGACGGAACTTTTCCTGATTATTCAGTGCAAAATGTTTGACGCAAGTCGCCACCCCGTTCTGTTGTACGCCCCGGATATACGGAACGACCATGCGGGAAGCCAAGTACGGGTCTTCGCCCAAATATTCGAAATTTCGTCCGTTGAGCGGTGTGCGGTAAATATTGACGCCCGGCCCCAATAATACATTTTTGTTCCGGTAACGGGCTTCTTCTCCGATCGATTTCCCGTACAAAGCGGCCATGTCGGGATTCCAAGTTGCCGCCAAACAGGTAAGGGCGGGGAATGCAATACAGGAGTCGTTGGTCCATCCCGCCTGGTCCCATTCGTCCCAAAGTACTTCCGGACGAATACCGTGCGGCCCGTCGGTCATCCAATTGTCGGGTATTCCCAAACGCGGCACTCCGGCCGAACTGAATTTGGACTGTGCATGGCACATTTTCACTTTTTCTTCCAATGTCATGCGCGACAATGCGTCTTCCACACGTTGTTCAATCGGTTTGCTTTCATCTAGATAAACGGGAATTTTTTGTTCGTCCGAATCAACAGAAACTTTTTGCCTGCAAGAAAATGTCACGGCGAGTAATCCGAGCATAAGCATAATTAAATAGGTCAGTTTTTTCATACGTTTATTTTATGTTAATGAAGAATGCAGGATTGTAAAAACGGAACAATATAAAAAAGCAAATTATCTGTTTTTAAGAAAGAAAAGTGCAATATTAGTAATAATCAATGAAAAGTGCAAGCAGGAAACAGACTAAAATTCATGACATTCCGGGAAACGGCATTGTTAAATAGATCCGGACAACCTTTATTTTTTATGATTCCCTTAGTAGCCCGGTAAGACGTCCGGTTTCTGCCTTTATTTGCTTGTTTAAGAAGATTATATCGACATTTATTTTATTAAAATAAAAGGGAATAAGGGTGAGATTGGGTTAACATTGCATCAACTGCTAAAGGGTCTTTTAAGGAATGAGGTTTTCATTTTAAATCTACATAAGATTGACAATACCCGGGATACAAACTTTTCAAAAACAGTCGTCTCGGGGTCGCTACAGGATTTTATACAGCCGATATGAATTTTTTGAGGATTTATGATGCATATTCTTTTTTTAAATTACTTTTGTTGCCGAATTTATGAGCAGGGTAAAGTATATAATGGTTTTTTTTAAGATAAAAAGCAGATGAATAGTAGGACTAAGAAGAATTGGAAGATGTATATTCCTCTTACGGTCGTTGCTTTTGTAATAATTGTAGGAGGTACTCTATGGTATTTAAACTATTCAAGTTACTTGAGAACAGACGACGCGTATGTGACATCGGATGATATATCGGTGAGCGCTAAGATTTTAGGGCGCATCACTAAATTGTATGTTGATGAAGGTGATTCTGTTAAGATCGGTCAATTAGTAGCCGAATTGGATACTGTGGATTTATTGGCTCAAAAGCAACAAATTATCGCATCGAAATTACAGACCGAAGCATCGAAATTACAGGCAGAGGCTAAATACGAATCGGACCAAAAAGGCATTAAAGTATTGGAAATTGCTAATATAAAAGCGACGGAAGATTTTCAACGCGCCCAAACGCAATACGCCGGCGGAGTGACTACCAAAGAACAGTTTGAACATGCGAAACGTGCCTCGGAAACTGCTCAAGCGCAATTGGATGCTGCAAAATCTCAACTCTTGGTTTCAAAAGCGCAAATTCATACGGCCGAAGCTACTATTGCCGAGGCAGAAGCACAAATCGGCGTAGTAGATACTCAATTGAGTAATACACGCTTGTATGCTCCCGCAACAGGTATTGTGGCTAAACGATGGTTATTGCCGGGAGATGTGGTGCAACCCGGACAATCCATTTATTCCGTAGATGATACCCGGAAATTTTGGGTTTTAGTCTATTTAGAAGAGACAAAGATGGAAACCGTACACTTGGGGCAACAAGTGGAGTTCACGATCGACACCTACCCCGGAGTTGAATTTACGGGAAAAGTATTTATGATAAGCTCATCGACTGCATCGCAATTTTCATTGATTCCGCCCAATAATGCATCGGGTAATTTTACTAAAGTGACACAACGTGTGACGATAAAAGTTTCAATTGATGCTGCCGGAAAAGGGAAAGACCTTTCTTCTTTCCAATTCAAAACGGGAATGTCGGCAGTAGTTAAAATTATCAAAAAATCATGAGAGAAGTTCCGGTTGGGCATCGTATTCGTCGTAATCTTCGCAATCGTGATTCGTTGTACCATCCCAGAAGTCCCCATTATAAATGGTTTGTCCTTGCCAATGTGATGTTGGGAACATTTATGGCTGTACTTGACGGTACGATTGTCAATGTGGGATTACCTAAAATCATGGCGTCGCTCGGCGTCAGTCTGGATGCCATTCAATGGGTGATAACGGCCTATATGCTTGCCGTGGCTGCCATGTTGCCCACTTCGGGATGGCTTGCCGACAAATTCGGCTATAAGAAGATCTATTTCTGGGGATTGTTTCTGTTTACCGTCGGTTCGTTGTGTTGCGCCATGTCGCACAATGAGGTTTCGTTGATCAGCTCTCGTGTTCTTCAAGGCTTGGGAGGCGGTATCGTGCAGACGCTCGGTATGGCTATTATCGTACGCGAATTTCCTCCGAATCAGCGAGGAGTTGCGCTCGGTTTCTGGTCGATCGCGTCGGCTGCTTCCGTTTCTTTCGGCCCGCTGCTTGGCGGTTATTTGGTCGATAATTTCGGATGGCAATTGATATTCAATGTAAATGTGCCTGTCGGTATTTTTGCTTTATTCTTCACTACGGTCATTCAACGGGAGGTGAAGAATCCGAATATGCGGAAATTCGACCTGC
This sequence comes from Candidatus Azobacteroides sp., assembly GCA_009787405.1. Classification (GTDB taxonomy): domain Bacteria; phylum Bacteroidota; class Bacteroidia; order Bacteroidales; family WRGA01; genus WRGA01. Next base: position 3,504 of record WRGA01000106.1, on the reverse strand, counting down.
TCGGATTCGTGTCCGTAATCATCTTTTTGCCGGTATTGCTGTATGCGCTGACGGAAGGAAATGCAGCGGGTAACGCCGAAGGATGGGGAGCGCCTTATATCCTGCTTTGTTTTGCCGTCTCCGGTTTTGCATTAGTCACCTTTATTACCCGGGAACTGACTACTACCCATCCGCTGATTGACCTGCGATTATTGAAGAATCATAATTTTGGGTTGGCAAATATATTCATGTTGATATTTGGAATGGGAATGTTCGGAAGCACGTTTCTGCTTCCGCTTTATTTGCAAAACTCGATGGATTATACGGCTTTACAATCGGGAGCAGTTTTTTTGCCGGTAGGGATCATACAGGGATGTATTGCTCCGATTGTGGGAATTTCCTCCGATAAAGCCAATCCCAAAATTCCGATTTTTATGGGAATTTGTCTTTTGTCGCTGAGTTTTCTGGCCAATACTCACTTCTCATTTATGTCTGAACATCATGATATTATGGTATCACTGTATTTGCGGGGATTTGGTATGGGGATGATATTCACGCCTTTAAGTTCTTTGGCTTTACTGACGCTTCCTCCTGCACAAATGGCTCAAGCTTCCAGTATTATCAATACCATGCGGCAGATCGGAGGAAGTTTTGGAATTGCTGTTTTTACTACACTGTTGACGGCTCGGACCAATTTTCACAGTCAGGTATATGGGGAAGCCATTAATTCTCAATCGGAAGCTCTCGCAGGAGTGACCCGGAATATGTCGTATTTCATACAAGAACATGGAGGAAGTTCATTAGCCACTGCCATGCGGCAAAGTCGGATGATCGTGTCGTCGCATGTCAATACGCAAGCATTTATTGACGGTATAAACGACGATTTTCGAATTGCCTGTTATATAACCATCCTGGGTTTGATCCCTACATTGCTGATGTATTCGAGAAAAAAAGTCCTTGCCAAAAATAATGAATCCAAAAAGGATTGATTAGGAAACATAAATTATAAAAACATAAATAACTATTTATATTATGTACAGATTACGTTATATCGTATCATTTTTTTTATTGTTTTTTTTATTCATTCCTTTGAGTCGTGCACAAAGCTCCTTTCCCGGCGATTCTTTAGGATTGACGGCAGTCATCCAACAAGTGATCAATAATTATCCTTCCATCTTAAAGGCCGAACAAGATATTGAGGCGGCCAATGCCCGTATTGGACTGGCCAAAGCGGCTTATTATCCATTAATTGATGTGTCGGCATCTTATACACGTCTGGGGCCGGTAACGTCATTGACCATTCCGACTTTGGGAACTTTCACGATGGATGCGGCCGACAATTATGATATGGGATTGAATTACAATCAGGTAATTTATGATTTCGGGAAGACCTCCGGAAAAGTGAATTTGGAGAGACAAAACAAACTGTTGTCGCAACTTTCCATGGAACAGTTGAAACAACAACTTTCACTTTCCTTGTTGAATCAATATTATTCCATTCTCTATTTACAAAAAGCAATCGCGATCAAAGACGAAGAATTGGCGACTTTAGGCGAACATCTGACCTTTGTGAAGAAACAGGAGGCAACGGGAACTTCGACGCAATATGCCATTTTATCGACTCAAGTACGCATTTCCACCACGGAAAATCAGAAGATTGATTTACAAACGTCGCTTCAAGTACTTCAAGCACAATTAAATTCTTTTATGGGGAATTCCCATGACCGGCGGTTGACCGTTAAAGAGGAGTTGTTGCAACCTACCGTATTGGAATCCGATGATAAGCTGATCAGTAACGCTTATCAACAGCGGGAAGAATTGAAGGTGGCGCGTCAACGATCGGAAATCGCTTCTACCCGCTATCGATTGGCCGGCATTGCCAATTATCCGGAATTGGATCTGTTTGCTTCCGGCGGTTATAAGAACGGCTATATTCCGGATTTAACCCAACTGAAAGCCAATTATGTGGCCGGAGTCAGTTTCAAAGTGCCGATTTTCGACGGGAATCGGGTGAAATATAACCGGCAACAGGCTCAATCGGAAATAAAAAGTGTGGAACAGGACACGGAATTGACAAACCGGAACATAGCAAATGAAGTGATAGAAAACAAGGCAAACGTAGATGCCGCTTTGAAGAAGATTGTACAGCAGGAACTGCAACTCAAGCAAGCTCAACAGGCATTTGCCCTTGCACAGACCAGTTTTCAGGCGGGAACAGTTACCAACCTTGACCTGCTTGACAGCCAAACAGCACTGGCTGAAAGTCGTTTGGCTTTGATGAAAAGCAGAATTGATTATACCGTCAGTTTATTGAAACTGAAAATAGCCGTCGGAGAACGTATTTATTAATTAGTAAACGAGTAAACAAGTAAACAAGTTTCGGATGCCGCAAAGCCAAATTCTGTTAGGAGGGCGAAGCCCGGTCATGTTCGGAAGATTTTAATCACTCCGTAAAACCTTATTTTTTTTTGAAAGCACCCTCAGGCTCCGGTATTACCCTCTAACTCTCCCTTATTCCTTTATTGACAATGATTTAATAAGAGAATAAGGGGGCAGGTTGGGTATATGATTGCTTGGCTGCTAAGCTCGCTTTTTTAGAATAAGGTTTTTATCTTAAGTATGTCGCAAAAAATAATCTATATTTTAAACGCCAAGTCACAAAGGCGGAAAGACGCGAAGTTTAAAATCTTTGTGCCTTTGTGTCTTTGTGTCTTCGCGTTTAAAATAATATAAATTAAATTCTGCCATATACTTAATTGAAACATCTTCTCTCTATCGGACAACATGTCCTTCCGAAAATAGAATAGCAAGCCGGACAACATGTTCGTCACGGCAGGATACATTGTTCCGTCAGGAACAAAATATTGGTAGAATGATGATCTCCCGGCAACCACACAACGTGCCGTAGGTACGTTATATAATACATTGCTTGATCCGGCAAACGGTGATTTCCATTTCAAAAATGCCGGTTTTGCCGGTGATCCGAGATGGTGGTAGAATCGGGACATGCTTAAAAAACTCATTGAACCGCTTGATTCTGATTTTTTGAGTGAAATGTGATACAAAACCTTCCATGTCGGCCGGTATGGAAGGTTTTGTTTGTATTTGTTCGGGTCATTATTTTTTTGTCCAAACATGCGTAATTTCCCCGAATACATATTTGCGGTATTCGTTGGGGTCTTTGTAAACTTCGTTGATATAATCTTTTGCTTCTTGAGTGTAAAAATCATCGGGATTGGGGGTAGTGATCTGTGTTAATTTGCATTCAATAATCAGTCGGGCTTCTTTGAAAGATCTGTTTCCGGAAGGAGTTTGAACGCTTGTCAATTCAACTTCTTTCATTTTTGCGCTGTCCCTTCCCGATTTACTTCCCAAAAAGAGAACTTGTTTGTTATATTCCTTCGGGAAGTAAGACAACGTATAGCTTTGCTCTTTTTGAATCAATTCAAGCGTATAACGGGTCGATTGAAGAACGCACCAAGTGGCGGGTTTCCTGAAAAGAAGCCCCATACCGCCTCCGCTGGC
>WRGA01000105.1 GCA_009787405.1 Candidatus Azobacteroides sp. | reverse complement strand
GTCCCTGACGGGACAAAAAGAACGAATATTTTTTTGAAACATTGACACATTTTTTACATTCAACCTGTGGGAATATCCAGGTATAACATCCGATAATCATTTTTATAATTGTAATATTCAGATTATTATCCATAAATTTCATTATTTCCAATCCAATTACAGGGATTTTTTCCTTATTTACAAGGAACTTTTTACCTTTTACAGGGACATTTACATCAATATTTTCAGGTTCTACAAAATTTATATACAATTCTCTATTTTTTAAAATATTATTTTCTCCAAGTAATAAATTTTATAAAAATAATTCTAAATATTTATTAGTGGCATAAACATTGTTTTTTTAGATTCTTGTAATTAGCTCTTATAAGTGCATTACGGAAAAACCAAGAATGTTCAGCAAATAAATCATTATTACTTCAAAACCCGGTGTTCTCAAATACTTAATTAAAAAGACTGTTGTTGTTCTTGTGTTCCCTCTCCAAAAATATGGATTTGCCATAAATAAGCGACAAAGTGGGCTAAATGTTCTACAATTTGTTGTTTGCTTAATCCTTTGTAATTGAAGTTTTTTTCTTGCTCAAAATCATATTCCAAAGTAGCGCATAAATTATCGGCGTCGGCATAAAGCACCGTTTCGCCGTTTAGCACCCACTCGGCTTTGGCAATGTTATAATCTCGTATTTTCCCTGCAAACTTGTAAATTTCGCTGAAAAGCCGTCTATGAATATTTATGTATTCGGTTGGAGTGAATGAAAAAGTTTTTTCAGACAATATTTCGGCAATGCGTGCAGAAATCTTGTCGGCTTCTTCAGTTTTGTCGTCTGCATAGACTTGTTTGTTGGGTAATGTTTTGTAATAAGCATCAATGCGATTTTTTACCTCATCAAAAATTATGTTGCCTTCAATATTTTGTTTGGCGGTCTCGATAAGATAGGCAGACAGTTTCAAACCGTCAGCCTGCTGCAAGTCGATTGCCGTTTGCCAAATAATCCCCTTCTCTTTTTTATCGGATTCGCCTTGTTTTATGTATTCTTCAAAATCGTTCATCATATTTTTGCAAAATTATAATATTGATTCCATGTCACCAAACCGTTATTAATAAAGGTGTAGACAGTAGTTTCAACAACGGAATGCAGCTTTAGGATTCAAATATCAGAAGAAAATTTCTTTAGGGGAATAAAAGTAAGAATTTTTCTCTACCTAAAGTTGCATTTGTTACTTGAAATTACAAACAATAAACCGCAGTAAATCACTTATTTACTGCGGTTTATTAATTATTAATTATTGTTGATAATCGCTATTACTTCACTTCCTCATAATCGACATCGGTTACACCTTTGTCGTCATTTGAAGAATTTTGATTGGAATTTTGGGATTGTTGTTGACCCGCTTGATTTTGAGCATTGTACATTTCCTGACTTGCCGCATGGAAAACGGTATTCAATTCGTTCATGGCGGCATCGATGCCCGAAATGTCTTGTACTTTGTGTGCTTCTTTCAATTTTGCCAAAGCTGCTTCGATCGGCGCTTTTTTATCGGACGGTATTTTATCGCCGAATTCATTCAATTGTTTTTCGGTTTGGAAAATCAAACTGTCAGCTTGATTCAACTTGTCGATACGTTCCTTTTCTTTGGCGTCGGCGTCGGCATTGGCCGCAGCTTCTTCTTTCATGCGTTTGATGTCGGCATCGCTCAGTCCCGAAGAGGCTTCGATACGGATACTTTGTTGTTTTCCGGTACCTTTATCTTTCGCTGAAACATTCAATATACCGTTTGCATCAATATCGAAAGCGACTTCAATTTGAGGCACGCCGCGTTGTGCCGGAGCAATTCCGTCCAAATGGAAACGCCCGATGGATTTATTGTCGCGAGACAACGGTCGTTCACCTTGCAATACATGTATTTCAACGGATGGTTGATTATCGACGGCTGTCGTAAATACTTCCGATTTTTTGGTCGGAATGGTGGTATTGGCTTCGATTAATTTCGTCATCACGCCGCCCATCGTTTCGATACCCAACGAAAGCGGAGTAACATCCAGCAACAAAACATCTTTCACATCGCCGGTCAATACAGCGCCTTGAATGGCAGCGCCTACGGCAACCACTTCATCGGGATTTACTCCTTTTGAGGGTGTTTTTCCGAAGAATTTTTCCACAACGGCTTGAATCGCCGGAATACGGGTCGAACCTCCCACCAATATCACTTCATCAATATCCGAAGTTTTTAATCCCGCATCAGACAATGCTTTGCGACACGGTTCAACCGTTGCCTGAATCAGGCTGTCGGCCAATTTTTCGAATTGTGCGCGAGTCAAAGTTTTCACCAAGTGTTTGGGGATACCGTTCACCGGCATAATATACGGTAAATTAATTTCCGTGCTTGTCGCGCTTGATAATTCGATTTTGGCTTTTTCGGCAGCTTCTTTTAATCGTTGCAATGCCATCGGGTCTTTACGCAAATCAATGCCTTCGTCTTTTTTAAATTCATCGGCCAACCAATCGATAATGACATGGTCGAAATCATCCCCACCCAAGTGCGTATCACCGTTGGTGGATTTTACTTCAAACACGCCGTCGCCCAATTCCAGGATAGAAATATCGAACGTACCTCCGCCCAGGTCGAATACGGCGATTTTCATATCTTTATGTTTTTTATCCAGTCCGTAAGCCAAAGATGCGGCAGTCGGTTCGTTTACGATACGGCGGACATTCAACCCGGCAATTTCGCCGGCTTCTTTGGTTGCCTGACGTTGTGCGTCGCTGAAATATGCCGGAACCGTGATTACGGCATCCGTCACTTCTTGTCCCAAATAATCTTCTGCGGTTTTCTTCATCTTTTGAAGAATCATGGCAGAAATTTCCTGCGGAGTATACAAGCGTCCGTCGATATCGACACGAGGCGTATTGTTGTCTCCTCTCACCACCTTGTACGGTATGCGGGAGATTTCTTTTTGTACTTGATCATACGTTTCCCCCATAAATCTTTTAATAGAAAATATGGTTTTGGAAGGATTGGTGATGGCCTGACGTTTGGCAGGATCTCCCACTTTACGTTCTCCGCCTTCCACAAAAGCAACAATGGAAGGAGTTGTCCTCTTCCCTTCGTTATTGGCGATAACAATCGGCTCATTGCCTTCCATCACGGCAACACAAGAGTTCGTTGTTCCTAAATCTATTCCGATAATTTTTCCCATAATGTTGTTTATTTATTATATGTATATACTTTTTTTTCGGTTTCCTTAAACCTTACAAATCTTGTGCCAAAATCTCTGTACCTGTTTATTATGATAGACATAGACAGTAAGGCAGTGATCTGATTATTCCTTCAAAATTGACATGCTCTTGTATGACAAATCGACAGATTAAAGTAAAAACAACCATCGACAAATCAAAACACTCCTTGATTTTTTAGAAAATGCCGGAACAACCTTGTAAAGAATCATGAGGATTGTCAAATCATCTTCCTTACGATTTATCCACAATATCTTCTTACGGTCGATCAAAAATACGTAAAACACACATTAAGTGACAAAATACAAGATATAATCATTTTGAGAGTATTTTATTTGGGTAAAAATCACAATAGAATACAAATCTTGCATATCATCCATTTCACATCAACATTCGCCTATGGAGCTGTCGCTATATTTCGTAAAATGTCTTAATTAGGACTTATTTTCATCCTACTTTTGTCCTTATAAATATTCAACAGATTATATTCAATATATAAATCTGAAATTCAGCTGAAATTAAATAATTTATTGAGAGAATGATAATTGAAAAAATTTAATGATGTAAAAGTAAAAAAAGAAAGAGAATGAAAATGACCAAATTATTGTTATTCGTGATATTGTGGTTACCGGTAATGTCCGGTTATGCTGAAGGCAGTCAAATGTCTCTGTTTAAAGAAGAGTCATTCGGTGCGAAAACGGAAAAAAAAGCGATTTCTCCGTCCAAAATATTTCAAGAGAACCGGAATGACGAAAATGCAAGTACTAATTCATTTGAATCGTTTGACAATAAATTAAAAGCCGCAGCATCCTCGCCCGGAGATCGTCCGGGAAATGGCGGCGGTATCGGTCAAGAAGGGAAGCCGCCGGCTTTGTCGATGATAGATGGTGAATATTTACTCCTCTTGTTTGCCGTCGGTTATTACTATTTTTTGAAATTCGGCTGTCGTTCTCTTCGTGCCGGAAAATCAAAAAAGAAACAACCGAAACGGTTTCCTTTTGAGTTTGCGTATTGAATATTGAAATGACAAAATCCGCAGGATTGATTCAATCATGAGAGATGCGGATAAAATTTGGGCACGAATACCCGGAAATGTAACGATAGAATAGATTTACATTTTCGGGTATTTGTGTTTTTTCGATATACTTAAAAGCATCCGGCAGAATTTAATATCTACTACTTTAAACGCAAAGATGCAAAAGCACAAAGTCGCAAAGAATTTAAATTTCGCGTCTTTGCGCCTTTGCATTTAAAATATAAACCGGTTTTACGATATACTTATTACGAATTAAATTGAAAGAAGCTGTCAAAAGTGAAAGTCAACGAATTGCCGGCATAGAAGTTTCTTCTTATGCCTCACCGGAGGACGGTGAGGCATAAGATTAATGTTTGTTTTACGGCTCAAGATTCCGGAATGGTTTCGAAAGAGCTTTCGACGACAATGATCAAACAAAAGGATTGAATCTGCCGGGAAAATTAACGGCTAATTGTTGAGCCGTTTGACCCCAATTTAACAAAGGCATTGTCCATTTTTTCCGGATGTTTCGATAAGCCAGATAAACGAGTTTTTCCAAAGCAATATTGTTGGTGAAAACCCCCTTGTTTTTGACGATTTTCCGGATTTGCTTATGATAGCTTTCCACGGTGTTGGTGGTGTACATAATTCTGCGTATGGCTTCCGGGTATTGGAAATAAACAGAAAGTTTATGACAACTGTCCCGCCAGGCCTTGATTACTATCGGATAGGATTCGCCCCATTTCAATTCCAAAAGATCAAGTTCTTTTTCCGCTTTCTCCATCGTTTTCGCCTGGTAAACTAGTTTCAGATCTTTAAGAAGTTCTTTCCGGTTTTTACTGGCTACATACTTCTGAGAATTTCGGATCTGATGAACAATACTGTTTTGTACGACGGTTTCGGGAAAAACGCTTTCAACGGCATTCGAAAAACCGGTTAAATTATCCGTACAGGCAATTAAAATATCGGATACTCCGCGGGCTTTCAGATCGGTTAATACCGTTAACCAAAAATCGACTCCCTCAGTTTCGGATATATACATCCCGGCCAAATCCTTATGACCGTTGCTGTCTATTGTCAGTACATTGTAAATGGTTTGTGTCGACAAACGGTTTTTTTCATCCATCATTTTGCAATGAATCGTATCTACCCAAACGATAGGATAAACCGAATCCAGCGAACGATTCCGCCAAGATTGCATTTCCGGCAACACACAATCGGTGATGAGGTCGATTGCCTTGGCCGAAACCCGTTTTCCCATGTTTGTTGTCATCCATTCATTAATTTCACGGGTGCTGTTGCCCAAAGCATACAGGTCGATTATGCGGTCGGCTGCTCCTTCATCCAAAACTTGTTTCAGAATATAACCGCCGGCTTGACCGCCCGGTTCACTCTCATCTTCGTTTATGCAGATGTCTGTCTTGTCTTCCCACACGGCATTGAGGATATTTTCCAATAAAGGTGCGGGAGCTTCGTTTTTGTCGGATGACAATTTACCCGACTTAAGCTGTTCCAGCATTTTAGCTTGAAAAGCCTTATAATTAAATTCTTCCATTAGTCAACAAGAATAAGAATAGTTTAATAATCACATCCATCATATCCCATACCTTTCACACCGGCTTAACCAAAGTAAAAGTACCGGGAGAATTAACCCTCTCCAAATCAATTTTTGTAAAACAAGAATAAGGCAGATGTCGAATATTGACACATAAAACAACAAAGCATAAATTAATCGGCAGTTTCAGGGTGCGGTAAAATAAAATGCTCTTAAAATGAACGAAACGATCCTGAATACTCACAATTTGTTTATTTGTTTATTTGTTTATGCTTTGTTCAAGCCGGTTTTACTTTTCAACTGCCAAAGGCTTACAAATGGGCTATTAATTGACGTTGTTTCATAAAAAATTCAATTCTGTGTCTTTCGTCCACTTCCGAAATTTGGACGGACGATCTTTTCTTCAGCTGCATCCAAGTCTTGAAATTGGTTATCATTCCCAAATCTGACGTATAAACGTCATGTTTGCCGAATACATGAATGCGGCCGAGTTTCAGTTTTTCCGTGTAAATATAACTAAAATTTGTATCAATGTTAATCCGGGAAATATAAAGTCCTACTTTATTTTTAGTTTCCGGAAAGGACCCTTTATTTGCAACTTCCGACATATAATCCAGCAAGGCTAACAAATCCTCTTTAATCAGTTTTTTATCTTCGTCCGTAATCAATTGAATGGAATAAAAATATCGAATATCATAAGCCAAATATTCAAAAAGCATGTGATCCCATACATAATTAACATTCGCTATATTCTTCATGGCTTGATAATATTCGACTGTCAACCGGTGTTTCTCTTCCGAAATAATAGTCCGGGAAAACGGAATGGCTTTTTCTTCATTATTTCCATACTGATACATCCATTTAAACAGATAAAATCGGTCTAAATTTTTAAAACCGGAAATCAAAAATCGGGACAGTTTATTGCTGATTTCTACATACTCCGAATCGGGAGAAAATTTGAGCTGGTCAAGAAATTGAACCAATTGTTGTAATTGGTCCAATTCTTTATCCGATGGCTCGATATAGTTCGTCGGTTGCATCAAAAAGGGTACTTGCCCGGAAATGCCTGTAATTTCATATAGAGGAATATTCCATGTTGAAGCAATTTTTATAACCTCATGTGCGGGAAATACGACATCTTTACGTAACCTCCTGTACACAGCTTCTCGTTCAATAACCAACAGATTCATCAGCTCTTGTACTAATTGAGTTCGCTGAGGAAACCTTTTATGTAAGGCTTCTAAAAAGCTGTCATACCATAGATCGTTCTCCATACTGCATTAACCTTTTTTTACTTTTAAATATAATTTTATTGAATTTTATTTTGAAATGTCACCACTTTTTTACTTTCTACCCGGTTTTGGGTTTTTACCCGGACGATAACCAAGTCGGTATCAAAATCATGGGGTATCCGGGATGCTCTGATTCCCGAAACCTTTTTTTCATACAATACTCTGCCCTGAAGGTCGCATACCCGGATTTCACGGATCGGATCGGAGGTCGGTGTATTAACGATGATACCCGATGAACCGGAGTAAATTTGGATGTATTCTTCTTCTCCGGTTGAAGACAAAGACGTAGTCGAAGAAATGAAACGAATAAAGAACCGGTCGTTTTGTATTCCTTTAACATTGTTTTCAAACGAATAAGTGAAACTTGGCAAATTGCTCAAATCAATCTCTTTGTTCAACAACATATCTGTCAATACAATTTCGGATGCCCGCGTATAGCCGTCCATGCCGGTAAAAGTGAAAGTGGTATTCCCTGATTGACCGGTTTTAAGACCTAACGGAACAATCGCTTCAACGGCATTATTGATGTAATTGATGTCTATCGGTATTTCTCCGGCCAATGTGTAAACTTCGGGCACATAGTCGTAGGGCGAAAATAATTTCCGGACATCTTCTCCGCGGGTATAACCGCCGGTTGCATTATCCTGATGTCCGATCACCGCATGAGAAACCGCGAATTTGTTTTCGGCTTTGATGCGCAAGATATTTTCTTCTTTCGCTTCCCAGGTGCTTCTCAGATTGAATGAGGATCCCGACGGACGAACGGTTGAAATATTTGCCACATTAAAACAAACCGTTCCCGTTCCTTTATAATTCAGGAAGAATCCCTGTAATGGAGCGATGTAACGCAAATCAGTCGCGTCGGTTGAAGTGACGATGCCTGTAGTTGTATTCACGTTGCATGAAATGAAATTTGTTCCGCCCCAAACTTTAAATTCCGGATATACAGAATTGAGGTTGTCTTTACAAAATTTAACCATGTCGATTGACGACATGTAGGGGTTACCCACTAAAAATTCGTCCCGATCGTTCAATCCGTTCATCGGATGACAAACCGGATTTTTGAACTTCCAGTTGCCGTTTACGTATTCTTCCGCAATAAAGCGATAATTCCCGTCATTATTTTTGCGCGTAACCACATCTGTGTTTCCGGTAAATGTATTGAACGGGGCTGAACTTCCGGTGGAAATATAGTAGAACGTGCTTTTTCTTGAAGCATCGTCGTAAACTTGCGTGCGGTGCCCGTCCATGTTAATGGAATCGGCAAAGAAGGGCAATTCCAAGATACCGTTTATTGCGCGGATTCCATAAAGTGCTTCGCCTTTGTTTCCGGGCAAATAATCCAAATCGTTCAGGTCTTTGAAAAAACCGGATTCGTGACAACCTGTATTATCGCCGCTTTGGTTTCCGTAGCCGTACATATAGAATCCGAACCCTCGGGTAGGCTCAAACGATTCTGTTACATCATTATAGGGAGTTGTCCAATTGCCCACAGGATGAGTAACGCCATTTTTATTGATCGGCCCGAATTTTTTCATGAATGTCAACGGGAATCCTCCGAAACTTAAATCGCCTGCGACAACATCCTGCAACGGAGAGGACAGTGCATGCCAACGCTCCCGTTCCAAAGGCCGGGACGTTGAAGCCGAAAATTTCAACCGGTCGGCGGTTCCGTTGCCTTTAAGAATCAGATTCCGTTGAGATTGAACGTCGGTTTCTTTCTCTTGGACGGACGCCTTCAAACCCAAGTTGAGGTGGACAAATGCCCGGTGATAGGTCAGCAGGTCGGGACGTCCCAGTTCGCCGCCTGACATGAAGTAAATATCGTTACATACCGCACTGCCCGTCAGTTTCGGATAGTGACTGCTGTTGCCGGGAATATAGACGTCGTTGCACGCCATAGGAACTATATCCGGCGTCCAGTTGTCGGGATTATTCCAGTTCTGTTTATCGTTGTCGGTATTGGCCTCCGGCGTCCAGATGATAGGGCCTTCCGATACCCTCACAGTGGCTTTGGTCGTGCCTGCACATCCATTTGCTCCTATCACTGCGTAAATGATTTCGGCAACACCCCTGCTCACTCCGGTTACTTTGCCGGTTGCGGGATTGACAATTGCTACGTCCGTATTTGAACTCATCCAATATCCGCCGTTTACCGTCTTATTCATCGTTATATGATCATTTACACATATAATGGCGGAAGATGGGCTGATACTGCCGGCATCGGGTGCCGGTTTCAGCGCTAAATGGATGACTTCGGATGCAGCACGGCAATACCATCTGTCGATTGTTCCATTTTTTCCCACCACTAACCGGTAATAACCGGCAGTGTTTGAATTAAGGGTTATGGTATGTGATCTTGAAATTTCCGGTGTCGTAGAGCAACCTGCGGAACCGGGTACTACCGACCATTCCGACGGATTGTTTATATTTCCCGACGGACTGTATTCCCAGCGGTAGCAGGGAGCATTGTCGAACGTTCCGTCGTCGGTATAAAAACCGTTTAATGTGACGGGAGATCCGTTGCATACTTCCGGGGAACCGGACACGGATACCGTTACCGGTGGTGCGCAGAAACGTATTTCTATGTCGTCCATACACCAGTCATTACCCCGACGACTATCTTCCATGTTGATAATCCTGAATATTACATTTGTCACACCTGCGGGTAATGTAAAATCAAAACCAAATTGATGCCAGCCTTTAAGTATTGTAACATCTTTCCATGCAAATATTTGGGTCGGATTGTTTTTGTTGATCATTTGCAACTGAATTCTCGGGATTGCTACAATCGGTGGATTAAGCATATTGACATCTACAAACCACGCCGAGAACGCCAACCTCATATTGCCGCACAGCCCGTTGATTTCGGTTTGGTACAGGATTTTGCCGTTGTCGCCTGCTCCCGGATCGACAAACATAGAGTAGCCGCGGGTGATGTCATTCGGAAAGGTATGGTCGCTTGTCTCGAGAAATTCCGGCGGATATAGCGGTTGCGGATTTTTAGTCAACGTATAGAACCCTTCGTCATTAATACTGGGCGTTGTGGAGTACTCCATATCTGAACTGCCCTCTTCCGCCTGCAAGCCTCTTTCACGAAAATCCGGATCCCGGGGATCATTTCCTCCGAAGTCTTGCTTGTACAAAAGGGTTCCTCCCGTCATACATTCTGTATTCGGCGAAGTTCCGCTTTCTTTCCATACTGCATACAGGTTGATGTTCCCCGTAATGGTAAAGAACGACTGCGGTACATAATCCGGGATGGTGGCTGTAGGCGACAGCGCCCATCCTTCGAACGTATAACCCGTTTTGACTAATGTGCCGGGGTCCGCAACGATTACGATGCTTCCCGCATTATGAGTGGCTGCGGGAGGTGCAGTGCCTCCTGTATTTCCGTTTCCGTAATAAGTAACCGTGTAATTGGTCGCACTGTATTTTACCCATACCCCCGGGACAATACCTATATTACCTGAGCCCACAGCGTGCGCAGAGCTGTTGATAATATCATTAGGGGGATTGACTTCCCATACGTATACTGAAACGGTTGGGTTGGGTGTACGCGTCCACCATCTTAAATAATAATTCTTGAGCTGAGTATTGAGCGGAGTCGTTTTATTTCCGTTCCAGTTATATACGTCTCTATAACTCGGAGCGAAAAGTATATCCGTTGTCCTTTTTCCTGCCATCGTTGCCGTAGGCTCTGAAGTAGCAGTCTGAGAACTGAAAGGCCCTAAATCCGGTACAACTGCAATGTTAGGGATAATATTATAAAGCATGTGGCTTATATAATAATCTTCTAATAAATCTCGCACATTAGAGTTTTCATACCTGTTATCGCCTGACGAATTGAATACAACATGAGAATAAGTGGTTAAGCGTTGTTTAGCGATCAACATAGCATAATTGTCGCCGTTAAGAGACTTTTTTCTTAACACGTACCAATCTATTCCATCAATATTTACGATACCGTTTATCGGCGTATTAGCGATAGTGGTTTTAGCTTGTTCCACTGTTGTGATTTGTGCCGAAACACTAAATACCATGGCATGCAGCGTAAAAATCATTCTTGTTTTCATAAAAGCAAGAGAAAAAGTACTTCTTAATCCTTCATATTTCCATCCGGATATAAGAGTTGTTTTTTTGTTTATGGGCTTGTTTTTCATTATAATTATATTTTATTAATTATGTTTTGAGTTTAGCTACCCAATTTTGAGGACAAAAATAGGAGGTAGATTGGAGCTGTTAAAGGCATTTTATATAAAATACAGAAGATGAGAATGTCAAATATAGGGGAAATAACGTTAAAATAGGAATGAATACACATATTATGTGTGTATTCATAAAAAAAATACTCTTGAAATGTGGAATGCTTATTTTAAGAGATTCTATTTGCGTTTGGTCAAATATATCTCTATCGGTTGAAGGGTGAGTGGTAGAAAAGTAGAAAAAAGGGCGTAAACGGCAACCGGAAAACGAGTAGACAAGTAGACGAGTAAACAAGGTGACTTGGTGACCTCCGAGGCTTGTTTACTTGTCTACTTGTTTACTCGTTTACTGCATTATTTTTTCGAGGGAATTGACGGTTTTGGCAATTTCTTCGTTACTTAATTCGTAATTACTTAAATCGCCGGCCAGAAATGCATCATAAGCTGTCATATCAATCAATCCGTGGCCAGATAAGTTGAACAGGATCGTTTTTTGCGTTCCTTCCTCTTTTGCTTTCAACGCTTCATTGATGGTTGCGGCAATGGCGTGACAGGATTCGGGTGCAGGAATGATTCCTTCCGTTTGGGCGAATAAAATACCGGCATTAAATGAATCCAATTGGTTGATATCCACCGCTTCCATTAAATTGTCTTTCATTAATTGGCTGACAATGGTCCCGGCACCGTGGTAGCGTAATCCTCCCGCATGAATATGGGCCGGCGAGAAGGTATGTCCCAATGTAAACATCGGGATTAACGGCGTGTAACCGGCTTCATCTCCGAAATCGTATTCGAATATTCCGCGCGTTAATTTCGGACAAGATGACGGTTCGGCGGCAATGATCCGGACGTTTTTTCCTTCGGTCAGTTTGTGGCGTAAAAACGGGAACGATAGTCCGCTGAAGTTTGAACCTCCTCCGAAACAAGCGATTACCATATCAGGATATTCTCCCGCCATTTCCATTTGTTTTTCGGCTTCCAATCCGATAACGGTTTGATGCAGAAATACATGATTCAATACACTGCCCAACGTGTATTTACAATCAGGCGTTTGCATGGCCAATTCCACCGCTTCGGAAATGGCTGTTCCCAAACTTCCCTGATAATTGGGGTGTTCGGTCAAAATTTTTCGACCGGCATGAGTCGACATCGAAGGGGATGCGATCACTTGCGCGCCGAATGTCTGCATGATCGAACGGCGATACGGCTTTTGTTCGTAGCTGATTTTCACCATATATACGGCCAATTCCAGCCCGAACACCTTGGCGGCGTATGACAGCGCCGCTCCCCATTGTCCGGCTCCCGTTTCCGTAGTGATGTTGGTGGTGCCTTCTTTTTTACAATAGTAGGCTTGTGCCAAAGCCGAATTTAATTTATGGGAACCGACCGGACTGACACTTTCATTTTTGAAATAAATATGAGCCGGCGTATCCAACGCTTTTTCCAGCCCGTATGCCCTGACAAGCGGCGTGGAACGGTAATATTTGTACATGTCCCGCACTTCTTCCGGTATTTCGATATACCTGTCGGTTTGATTCAACTCTTGACCAGCAAGTTCTTCGGCAAACAGCGGATATAATTCTTCGACTTTCAACGGTTGTTTGGTAGTCGGATTCAACATGGGTAGCGGCTTGTTTTTCATATCGGCCACAATGTTATACCATGCGGTCGGAATTTCGTTTTCAGGCAAAATGAATCGTTTGATTTTTGTGCTCATAATTGATAAATTTTATGATTCGCTATATTGTTAAGTAAGTTTCAGGCTTTTTTCGGCAAAAGAACGGATGTAGGCGACCGTTTCATCAATTCCGAGCAGCGATGAGTTGATGCACAGATGATAAGAGGTTGACATCCCCCAAACTTTGTTGCTGTAATAATTGTAGTATCCGGAACGTTGTTTGTCTGTGCGTTCAATCACTTCTTTGGCCTTTTCGGACGATATTTTTTCTTTTTTGATGATTCGTTGAAGCCGGTCTTCGAATCGGGCGGTGATAAAAATATTGAGGCATCGGGGATGATCCCGCAAAATATAATCGGCGCATCTTCCGACGAAAATACAGGATTGCCGGTCGGCCAACTGTCGTATCACATCGCTTTGAATTTGAAATAACGACTCGTTGCGCAAATAATTGTTGAAATAACCTTGATTCATGGATGAAGAAAACCAGCCGACAAAATCGCCGAACAGGTGAATATTGGTCTTTTCATCTGCACGTTCGAAAAATTCTTTACCCAATCCGCTTTCTTGAGACGCAATTTGAAGCAATTCCTTATCATAATAAGCGATATTCAATTGCCCGGACAGTTTTTCTCCGATGGTATGACCGCCGCTGCCCAATTGCCTGCCGATGTTGATAATGTAGTTTTCCATGTTATTCGATTTCCGATTTAAAATGATTCTTTTTAAATTGCCGATATTGAACGTATAATAAACAGGACGCGACAATGACGGAAATGAAGTCGGCGATCGGCATGCTGATCCAGACTCCCGTGACACTTAAATATTCCGGTAAAATGATTAAAAGCGGAATCAGGAAAAGTATCTGCCGTGTCAGGGAAATGAAAATGGCTTTTTTGGCCATGCCGATGCTTTGAAAAAAGGTGGATACAACCATTTGGAACCCGACCAAAGGGTAAAACATGAAGATGTAACGTAAGCCGATGACGGCTTGTTCCGTCAGCTCGTTGTCTTTGGTGAAAATCGAAGCGATGGCACGCGGAAATAATTCCACGATCGTAAAACCGACAATCATAATCAGCGTTGCGATGATGATGGACTTTTTCAGCACATCGTTTACCCGCGATTGAAGTTTTGCCCCGTAATTGTACCCCGCGATGGGCTGCATTCCCTGATTGAGTCCCATGACAATCATGATGAAAAGAAATGCCACACGATTGACGATTCCGTAAGCGCCGACCGCCAAATCGCCGCCGTAGCGGATAAGTCCGCGGTTAATCAAAACAACGATAATGCATGATGCCGCATTCATCAAAAACGGCGACATTCCGATGGCAAACGCATCTTTTACGATATTGCTTTTTAAGCGGTATATTCCTTTTTTGAAACGGATGAAGTTGTTTTTGTTGTTGAAAAGACTGATTTGCCACATCAACACCACGAATTGGGAAATAACGGTTGCCGTGGCGCTTCCCCGTATTCCCCATCCGAATCCGAAAATGAACAACGGGTTGAGCGCCAAATTGATCAATACGGTGAAAATAGTTGCAAACATTGACTTTTGAGGGTGTCCCGACGAACGCAACAACGCATTCATTCCCATGTACATGTGTGTAATGACGTTTCCGAGCAGGATGATGGTCATAAAATCGTGCGCATACGGTAAGGTTTGTCTGCTTGCCCCGAAAAAATAAAGAATGGGATCGAGAAACAACAAAGCGATGATCGAAAAAGATACTCCGATAATGAGATTCAACATCAACACATTTCCCAGAATGTTGTTGGCCGAGTCATAATCTTTTTGCCCCAATCGTAAAGATAACGACGCGGCTCCGCCCATTCCCACCAAAGAACCGAATGCCGCCGCAAGATTCATCAGCGGGAAAGTGATGGCCAGACCCGACAACGCCATCGCACCTACGCCGTGTCCGATAAAAATACTGTCCGTTATGTTGTATAACGACGCGGCCGTCATGGCAATAATGGCCGGAATCGCGTATTGAGCCAGCAATTTGCCGATATTTTCCGTTCCTAATCCAAGCGGTATGCTGCTTTTTTCTCGTTTCATCAATGAGTTATTCGGATTCGTTTTGTGAGAGGCAAAGGTAAGAATTTTGATGTTTTTACGGGAAAAACAATTTACATTAATTTTCCAAAAAAGTTTTCCGCGCCGGGTGCAGAAAATATAGCCCGGTTCTTTTAAGTATAACTAATAATGAGTGATTTTACTTGTTTTATTAACTATGATGAATAAAAAAACAAAGGGCATTCCCCCTTGTTTTTTCTCTACTTCCCTGCCGTTACGGGAACCAGATCTTCTTCGTCCATCAATCGTTCCTTTAATTTTCTTACGGCGTAATTTCGACGGAAGTGTCTGAATTTGGAGGTGATCCGGTCGAAGATGTAATAGATGACGGGAACCACCACCAGCGTCAAGATCATGGAACTTGCCAATCCGCCGATGATTACCCAAGCCATACCGTTTTTCATTTCGGCGCCGTCGCCCGATGCCAGGGCAATCGGCAACATCCCGAATATCATGGCGAAAGTGGTCATCAAAATCGGACGCAACCGTTCTTTTCCCGCTTCAATTAATCCGTGGAAGGTATCCATATTTTTGTCACGACGCATGTGATTGGTGAAATCTACGATAAAGATCGCATTTTTGGCTACCAACCCGATCAATACGATCAATCCGATGATACTGAAAATGGTCAGATCGTTTAAAGTCAAAGCCAAAGCGAGGAATGCACCGATCAGTGACAACGGAATCGAAAATAAAACGATGATCGGGTCGAGCAATGAGTCGTACATGGCAACCATGATGAGATAAATCATGACGATGGCAGCCAAAAATGCGAACCCGAGACTTCCGAACGCATTGGCTTGTTGTTCCATCATTCCGCCTTCTTTGATGGTGATTCCTTCCGGTATTTTGTCTTTGATGCTCGAGGATATTTCGGATCCCACCGTTCCAGACGGACGACCGACAACGTTGCATTTTACGGTGATGGAAGAAATCCGGTCGGTACGTTCCAGCGTCGACGGCCCCAATCCGTAACTGATGTCGGCGATTTGGTTGAGTTCGATCAGTTCCCCGCGTTTGTTGAGGAACGTCAGTTTGGAGACATCTTCGGGTTGCATGCGGTCGAAATTGTCCACACGGATGTTGATGTCGTATTCATAATTGCCTTCGCCGTATTTTGAATCGTCGTTTCCGTTTAACGCCACACGAAGTGTTGAACCGACGTCACTGACCGATAAGCCCAATTCCGACATTTTTTCGCGATTCAGTTTGACTTGCACTTCTTGGCGCGGGTCGTCGATCGAATATTTGGCATCGGTGGTTCCCGGAGTGTGCCGGATGTCATCCAATATCATTGCCGCCGTACTTTGTACTTTTTCGAAATCCGCTCCCTGAACGATAAATTGAATGGGTTCGCTGCTTCCGCCGCCACCCAGCGAAGTGACGCTCACGCGAGCGCGAATGCCCGGAATTTGCATGATTTCTTCTTTTACCTGTTGGGCAAAATCGTCGACTCCGATATTCCGTTTCTTTTTATCGATCATTTTGACGGAAATAGAGGTGATGTTGTTTTTGGACGTATTGCCGATCACGTTGCCCGATGAACCGACATTGGTATATACACGTTCCACTTCGGGTTTGGAACGGATGATTTTTTCGACCTGCATCGTAATTTGATTGTTTTGATAAACCGTTACTTGCGGGTTTGTGTCCAGCGTGACGACAAATTCGCCCTGGTCGGTGTTCGGTACGAAAGCGAACCCGATAAATCCCGCCGGTAAAAGAGCGAACGAAGCAATCAATAATACAATGGTTATCAACAATACGGAGACTTTATGTTTTAATCCGGAGGTCAATACGTTGATGTACATATTTTTCAACGCTTCAAATGCTCTTTCCACCAATCGGGAGAAACGTCCGGCGAATGTCGGGCGGGTTTCGTCCGATAATTTGCCGAAACGGGCCATTAACATCGGTGTCATGGTAAACGACACCAACAAACTGCACATCGTTGCAACGATAATCGGGATGGCAAATTCTTTCAATACATTACCGATCAGTCCGCCCGTAATGGCCAACGGTAAGAATACCACCACAATGACCAGCGTGATGGACATGGCGGTAAACATGATTTGCTTACAGCCGTCGATGGCCGCCTGACGTTTGTTTTTTCCTTTTTCCAAGTGGCGGAACATGTTTTCGATGACCACGATGGAGTCGTCGACCAAAATTCCCACAACCAGCGACAATGCCATCAACGACATCATGTTCAGCGAATACCCCATGGCATACATCACGATAAACGCGGGAATAATGGAAAGAGGAACGGCAATCATGACGATCATGGCGCTTCGCAGATTGTGCAGGAATATGAAACATACGACGGCTACGATGACAATGGCCAGCATAAGATCTTCCACCACCGCATGGGCCGATGCTTTCGTGTAAACGGAATCATCGGTGGCAATGTCGAATTTGACATTGCTCGAGGCATATTCTTTCTCGACGGCGGTCAACTCTGCTTTGGCCAAATCGGCAACGTGTACGGCATTGGCGTCCGTTTGCTTTTGGATGGAAATACCGATGGCATCTTGTCCGTCGATGCGGTTGATCAGTTTTTGTTCGGCGATTCCGTCTTCCACTTCGGCCACATCCAGCACTTTGATTTTTCCGCCTTGCGGATTGGTGGC
Organism: Candidatus Azobacteroides sp.; assembly: GCA_009787405.1. Classification (GTDB taxonomy): domain Bacteria; phylum Bacteroidota; class Bacteroidia; order Bacteroidales; family WRGA01; genus WRGA01. The sequence continues at coordinate 19,360 of WRGA01000105.1, read as the reverse complement.
GATAACCGTATTGCGAAGTTCATTCAAATTTGAAAATTTAGCCGCCAGACGGACGGAATAAACAGCACCCGTATTTTCGACCGTTCCCGCGGGAATCTCCATATTGGCCGTTTGAATAGCTTGCAACACCTGTAAAATGGAGAGATGGTATGCTTTCAGTTTTTCGGCGTCGATGTTGACGTTGATTTCCCGTTTGTTTCCTCCCGCCATGCTTACCGAACCGACTCCGGGTAATTTTGCCAGACGGGGTTGTACCCGGTCTTCGATTAATTTGTAAAATTGAGTCGGGGGCAGAGAAGAGGATGCCGCGACGTTCATGATCGGTTTTTCGTCCAACGAGATTTTATCGATGGACGGATCCAATATTTCCGTCGGCAAATCGGATTTGATGGCATTGATTTTCCGTTGGGCATCTTGAACGGCCAGATTGGGATCGGTTCCTTCATTTAATTCGACGGCGATGATGGAGACTCCTTCTTGGGAGGTCGAGGTGATTTTTTTCAGATTCTCCAAGGTCGAAAGCGCATCTTCCACTTTTTTGGTGACCGAAGTTTCCACTTCCGATGCCCCGGCTCCCGGATAGACGGTGGAAACCGTGATCATGGGTAATTCGAACTTGGGCAGCAAATTCAGACTGAGCATATTGTAACAGACCAATCCGCCGAGTGTTAATATCGTGAATATCACAATAATCAACAACGGTCGTTTTATCGAGGTTTCTACGATGGAACTCATATTGTTTGGTTTTTAATCCGTAATTTTTAATTTTTAATGATCGACACTTTCGCTCCGTCCATCAAATTGATTTGGCCGTTGGTTACGACTTTGTCTCCCTCTTTCAGACCGCCGGTGACTTCGATGTACGACTGAAAATCTCTTCCGGTGGTGATCTTGGTCAGTTTTACATTTTCACCGTTCACCAGATAGACCGACGGATCTTTTACGCTGCTCACGATGGCGTCGCGGGGAATCATCAATGACGGAGCGCTTTGTCCGCGATCGATGTTGATGTTGACGTAAGTTCCCGCTTTCAAAGGATGATCTTTGCTGTTGGGAACGGCAATTTCAACGGGGTAGGAGTGAGAGTCGTCCCCTTTCGGGCTGATGTTGGTTATTTTTCCCGTGAATTTGTTGTTCGGGTATACCGGAGTGCTGACATTTACTTCTTGTCCTGAACGTAATGTGTAAACATTTGATTCCGAAACGGATACCACGACTTTCAGTTGTGAAATGTCTGCAATTCCCGCAATGGCTGTACCGGCATTCACATACGCGCCCAATTCGGTGTTCTTGGAAATGATGTATCCGCTGAACGGAGCAACAATGCGCGTATCGTTCAATTGCTTTTTGGCGTTGTCGAGTTGAATGACGGAATTTTCGTAGGCCACTTTCATGTCCCGCAATTGCGTTTCGGTAGCAGCGTCCCCTTCCCGCAATACTTTATACCGCTCGTAATCTTCTTTGTTTTTATCGTAAGCGATTTGGGCATTTTCCAAAGTCATTCGCTTGTAGGCATCGTCCACTCGGGCCAATACGGTTCCTTGATTGACATAATCACCCAATTTGAAATTAATTTGCGTGATTTTTCCGGCTATTTCCGATGCAACCGTTACTTCCCGATTGGCTTCGGCGGTTCCGACCAGATTAAGTTGATTGTCTGCTTTTCGGGTTTCTGCCGAAGCTGCCGTTACGGCTATGACATCAGCGGTTGTTTTTGTTTCTTTCCGGCTGTCGATTTCTTTTTTGTTGCCCGCCAATATCCAAACAATCGAGCCGATTGTTACGGCAATTATTGCTATGATAATTGTTTTTTTCATACGTTTATTGTTTATTTTTTTATTAATCGATTAAAAATCGATCATATTTTTATTGATTTGATATTCAGTTTGCTATATTTCACGCCTGCGGCGTGTTGGCGGCTTTAAAAATTCTACAACCTTTTTCACTTCAATTATTTCTCTGCCTTTAACTGCTTCTTTAATTACTGAATCAACCGCCTTATTTCCCCGTTCAACATCATGATTTCGAGCTCTGATGATTTGAAATTGTATAAAGCGTTCAGATAATTGATTTGTGCGTTGCTCAGCCCTGTTTCGTCCTGCAAAAGGTCACTCATGCTTGCCATTCCCTCCCGGTATTTCAGAGCCGTTTCTTTATATACATTTTGAGCAAGTTCGATGTTTTCTTCCTGTCTTTTTACATTATTTTTATAATTATAATAATTGTTCAAGGCATTTTTGTAGTCCGCCGAAAATTTTTCTTTAGTGTTGTCCAAAGTCAAAATCGTTTTTTGATAATCGATTTTTGCCTGACGGGATTTTGACCGTTTTTCGAATCCGTCGAAGATCGGAATACTCAAGTTTAATCCGATGTAAGCAGCAGTAAACCAGCTGTTTTCGGGGCTGTTGTTGAAATAATTTTTTAATTCGCTGCGTTGGCCCTGATAACTCAAATTTCCGATGAATGATAATGACGGAAGGTATCCTTGATTGACCATTTTTTGATTTAAAGAGGCAATCTCTTTTTGTTGTTCGATGATCTGAATGTCGATGTGGTCTGAAAAATCGACCATCGGACCAGGATTCGCCGGCAACAACGGCATGTCCACACTGTCGGTCAATTGAATGCTTTGAGATACCGGAATTTCCAACAGATATTTAATCATGTTCAATTGCTGTTCGAGCAATGACGACGTGTTGTCCAGATTCGTCTGCTGGTTTTCGAGCATTACTTTGATGCGGTCGTAATCAACTTTTTTGCCCATCCCGTTATCCCAAAGGGTTTTGGTGATGCTCACCATCTTTTCGGTGCGTGCGATATTGTCTTTGACAATGCGTTCTTGTTCGGCCGTTGTTTGAGCCAGAAAATAAAGATCGGCTGTTTCTTGAGCTAAATTTTCGTTTACTTTCTCGATTCCCAACGAATTGAGTTGATCGTTCATCTTCGATAATTTCAGGCCGGTCAGTGCCGTCTGATTATACAAAATTTGATTGACTCCGACCGAAATACCGGTATTGTACTGAACACCCATTTCAAAAGGAATGATGATTCCGGGTTGTCCGAGAATATCACCCGGAATCATGGTTACCGGAAGTTTCAGGTTATCTTGGAAAGTACCCGATCCCGTAATTTTGGGAAGTAACGCCGAACGCGCTTCTTCGATTTTATACCGGCCTTTTTGTTTATCCATCCGGGCTTGAACCGCATTGATGTTTTTTTCGACGGCGGTTTGTATGCAATCGTTCAGCGATAAACGGATGGTTGCGGGTTGTTGTCCGAAAAGCGATAATCCGGAAACAAAAAATAATGCGGTTATGATTTTTGTTTTCATTTATTTGGGCTGTAATCTATCGGGAAATGTCATAAATGAATTGAATATTTTTATATTTTGCTTGTATGTAATGGACGATTATTTAATACAAGGACAAAAAAATAATCTGATGTCGGTGTCGATTCATGTGTCGATTCCGCTTTTGAGTTCGGAACGCTCATTCGGATAAGAAATATTATGCATGAACAATGGTTCATTTTGCCGGTGAGAAATCAGGTTTTGATTAACGAATAAATGTATTCCATTATTTTTTTCCCGGATTTCGCCCCCTTCAAAAACGTGTTGTGGGCATCCGAGTTGTCGGATAAATCGAATGACTTGGCAAAAATTTTTGCCATGATTTCCACATTGATGTCTTTCCTGATTTCTCCTTTTTCAATGCTGTTTTTGATGGCTTTTCTCCATACGTTCAGATTATGTTCTTTGTGCTTTTTCAGTTTATCCAGAAAATTGGGGTATCTTTTGGCTCCCTGAATAATCAGCGCCGTGTAATTCAGGAATTTGACTTCGACATTTTCCAGATTATCCAGAAATTTGCAGATGTTTTGCACGTGCGTGTACATCAATTCGATCCTTTCGGCAACGGTGATATCATCGCTGAATTTGGGTTTTATCATTTCCATGAGTCCGAACACATATTTGTCGATAACCGCCTTGAATAAATCGTCTTTGCTTTCGAAATAACGGTACATGGCCCCGCGCGACATTTTCAGTTCTTGTTGCAAAACGGTCATCGATACGCTGTCGTACCCTTTTGACATGAATATTTCGAATGCTTTTTCGATGATGTATTTTTTTCTCTCCTGCATGATTGATCGGTTGAAAGTGAACGATTGTTCACTGCAAAGGTGAGGTCTTTTTATTTTACGGCAAAAGATATCATGTTAAAAAACATGAATAACAGATATTATTATTTTAATTATTTTATAATCAATGTATTATGATGAACATTTGTTCTTTATTTTATCTTGAAAAATGAATGATTGTTCATTTTTGATGTTTAATGGAACGACTGTTCCGGATATACGGTTGTCGTTTACCCTTCGTTTACCGTTTCCCTGTCTACTTGTTCAATTCTTGATTTCTTTCCTTTACCTTTGTCGTGTCGGAAAACCGGATTCCGATCCGGTTCATGAAAAAATAATCATTGTGCATGGCGGTATGAAATTATGAATGATAAGATCGTAAGTATGAGGCATAACCATTTTTCGGATGGTAAAGGATGGGGGGTTCGGGAAATACGGGAGTCTTCGGCGGAATTACTGGATTTGCTGGATCACAAACATTTTTATTTGCCGTACCTTCAAAAGATGACGACGGAAAACCGGAAAAGAGAGTGGTTGGCGGTCAGGGTGTTGCTGAAGGAGTTGCTTGACGAAGAAAAAGAAATTTTGTACACCGAAAGCGGATGCCCGTATTTGGCCGATCGTTCCGGCCGGATCAGCATCAGTCATACCAAAGGATGCGTGGCAGTTGCATGGAGTAACCGGGGTGCCGTGGGTGTCGACATCGAATATCTTGCTTCGCGCATCAAAAAAATCACTTCCCGGTTTATGAGTGAATCGGAATTTTCAAACGTTTCCCCCGAAAACGAAATCGTTCATTTATTGCTGCACTGGTCGGCTAAAGAATCGATGTTTAAAGCCTTGAATGAATCGGATGTCGAATTTCGGACATGCCTTCATGTTTCGCCTTTTGTTCCTGAAATGAATATTTTGTCTTCTTTTCATGCTTTTGAAACCAAAACGGAAAAACGACATGATTTTTCGATCGATTATCTGGCAACGGATGATTATGTGCTGACGGTCACGTTTTTGGATGAAGGCCGAAAGGGTTGAAAAGCCGGCGGTTGTTTTTATTCACCGGAGCTTTTCCAAGTAAAATAATTCATGATCGGGCAACAATTCGGGGTGCAGTACTTTGATCATATCCTGCAAAATAATATCGGGGCGGGCCACGGCGCTTTCCCAATAATCGTTTCCGCCCGAAGGCGTGCTGCGTTTCATATTGCTGTACACGTTCCCGGTTTTGAAGGCTTTGAATAAGGCATAGCGCTCATTCATGCTTTTCAATTCCTGCATCGTTTTGAAATTGCACCATAACCAGACGTCAGCGTCGACAAAGTTTTTCAATGCCGTTTCCATGCTTAACGAAATGCTTCCCGAAGTGCTGTCGTTTTGGTAAAAATAATTTCCGCCGGCTTTCCGGTAAAGTTCCGCCACATAGCTTTGTCCGCCCGGAACATACCAAGTGCCTCTGAAATCGCTTCCCGTCATAATCGTCGGTTTTTGTGCGGCATGTCCGGCGACGTTACCCGCCTCGATAAATCTTGCTTCGATGTTGTCGAAGACACTGTCGGCTGTGGCTGACCGGTTGAAAAACGCCGCGACAAATTTAATCCATTCGGCCCGGGCAAGCAGTGATTTTTCCATCCATTCGTTGTTGTATAAAACGGGAAGTCCCGCCCGGGCGATTCTCCGGCTGTTTTCGTCTTGTTGCGCGTACCCGCTTGTCATCAACACATCGGGTTTCAAGCCCAACAGCTTTTCAAAGTTGAGGCTGAACGAATCGCCCAAATCAACGATTTTACCGTCGTCTATTTTTTGCAGGATATTCGGATTGTAAATTCGTTTCGATTCGCAAACACCCGTTATTTTGTCGATTTCGCCGATTAATGCCAAAAATTCGAAATGCGTACACGAAGTTACCGCGATCGATTTCAGCGGAACAAGGATTTTTGTTCCGTCTTCGGGAACTTTTGTTTCTTTATTTTCACATAAATAATACCGGCCGTATAATTGATTCCCGGCCAAGGGATTAAAAACAGACACACCGATGTAATTTTTATAATGTTCGATGGAAAAGCCTTTGGCGTATTTGAGGGAATCTTTGGAGATGATTTCTTGTGTATTTTCTTGAGAGGATTGCTTGTTTTCGCAGGAGAAAAATAAAGTTGCTGCTACGATAATGATCGTGAAGATATTTTTTAAATAAGACATGATTTTCAAATTAAAAACATGCAAAGATAAAATAAGTAAACGAGTTGACAAGTAAACAAGTAGACGAATTAATACCATACAGCCTGCAATCCGTACCCGATAAGTTTATTACGGCTGACCTTTGCAAAACGGCTTTGCAACATCCCGATGCAGACAAAAACGTATCGGAATTTATTCCCGAAAGGGTTCATCATAATCCCGGAATCAGAAAGATAATGAAGGAAAAATCCTCCCTCACCGCCGCGAACATGTTATCCGTCCGTAAGCTTATTCAAAAGGACATGTTGTCCGGCAGACAAAAGGCATCTCATTGAATATAAACGCATCAGATATTGTCGTTGCATAAATTAATCCAAGTTAAGCAGAACTGGAAAATAATAAAGATTACTCTTTTAAATTAATGATTTTCAAGGGATTTAATAAATATCCGGTTTATTTATTTTATTGATAATTAATACTATAACTAAATAAATCGGCGAACTGTTTCAATTCGTGACTTGCATTATAAAAAATAATTATCCGGATTATATTCCAAATTCAAAAAAATTAATACTTTTACGCTAAATTTGTGATACTTAAAAAGTTGAAATTCTTTAACAAAGAAACTATCATTTGAGCCATGAATATATCTTCAGTACATCCGCGCTTCGCGGCAAAGAAGTGTGTTTTCCTGACAGTGGTCATATTCTTACTTTGCCGGCATGTTGCGGCTCAAACCGGGGATATGCCGACATGGGAAAGCGCTGTTTCCTGTTTTGATCAAATCGAATCCCGGAACTTTTATATCGACAAGTTGAGTCTCGGTGCGGAAGAACAAGGCAGCGCCTGTAACCTGCCTGTGGGGATCAAAAAAATCGCCGGAAACATTCCCTTCACGCTGGCCGTCACCAATGTGAAGGTCGGGACTCAATACGGGCAGGCTACCGTCATCATGAAAATGCGTCCCACTCAAAACTCGAAAGAGCTGATTTTCGGAGCAACCGATGTTACTCTTTCCTATCAGGGTGACCTGACAGGTGATATTACGTTAGCGTTGTTAAACGATGTTCCCTTTTCATTGGGAAACATGGGTGACATGGTATTTAAGGGTGGACTTGACAAAGATAAGGGAACATCTGTGTCCAAGACCTATGTTTCTTTAGATTGCAACGGAGACTTTAAGGAATTGTCGATCACAGCTGATGTCACCTTGAATCAAAATACATTCCGACTGGCAGGCAAAGAGCAGGACGAGCCGGTTATGGCATCGTTCCGCACCATTATAAGCGACTGGAACGATTTATATGTGAATATGACGTTCCCTGCTTTCGAAATAAAAGGAGCCCAAGGTTTTGAATTTGTACTGACAAACGCCACATTGGATTTAAGCGATTTCCGCAATCCGGAAAATTTCAATCCCGCCCCGGCCTATATCAAAGACTATTTTACCTTGCCCGATCCTCTTTTATGGCGCGGTCTGTATATTGAAAAATTTACCGTTACCTTTCCCGAATGGTTCAAAAGTAAAAATTCAACCGAAAGGATAAAACTCGAAGCGTCTCGTTTATTAATAGATGATAACGGCGTTACCGGCGATATTGCCGGATATAATATCCTGCCTTTCGAACAGGGTGATGCCTCCGGCTGGGCATTTTCCGTCACAGATTTTCGCTTGTCGTTTTTGGCTAACAATATCAAGGGATTCGGCTTTGGCGGACAAATAGATATTCCGTTGGGCGAAGAAAACCGGCCACGGACTTACGAAGCCTATATCGCCAATGGCGAATATTTGTTTAAAGCAGATTTAGGCTTGGATTTGGATTGTAACCTATTCGGAGCGGCAAAACTTAAATTAGACCCCACTTCCTATTTGCAGATACGTCTGAAAGACAAGAAATTCAGTCCGAGGGTTGTACTCAACGGCTCCATGGCGCTTGATTCGGACGGTCTTAACATGGAAGAACTGACTTTCACCAAACTATCCGTCGGGACGGAATCCCCGATTCTATCGGTCGAATCGATGGGGTACGGGGGTGAAGTAAAATTCGCCGGTTTTCCCGTGACCATAAGCGATATTCGTGCATCCCTGAACGACCGTCTGGCGTCCTTAGGCTTTGATGTAAAAATCAACCTGATGCAAGGGTACATAGCCGCCGGTTCACGGATCAATCTGGCTTCGGAACGGGTAGATGAAAAATGGAAATTCAAAGGCGTTTCCATTGATGCCGTTAAACTTGAAAAAGTCCAAATGGCAGGCTTCACACTGGACGGTCAAATCCGGTTAGAAAAAGATCATCCCGTTTACGGCAATTATTTCGGGGGCGACATAAAAGCGGTATTCGGTTCCTTATCTGACGAGCTTATCGTGAATGTCACTTCCGTTTTCGGCTGTAAGGATTTCCGTTATTGGTATGTCGAAGGGCAGGCTGTATTTAAAAAAGGGATTCCGATAGGACCGTTCAGCCTTAACGGGTTTATGGGAGGAGCTTATTACAAGATGTCGGCTACCGGAGGTTCCGGCCTTCAGGCTTATGCTCCGGATGACAGGTCTTCTTTAGGCGTAAAAGCCGGGATTGCTTACGGTGTCGGTGCCGGTGTCGTTACCGGAAAAGCCTTGTTCGAAATGAATTACCTGTCGTCGGGAGGCATTAAAAACATGAAGTTTTACGGGACGGCCGAATTGATGTTATTAACTGAAGCAAGCATACAAATAGACGGGTTGGATGATTTACGGAAAAACGCCCGGCAAAAAAATAAAATTTTATCGGACAGTTATGCCGCCGCCCTGCCGGGAAATATGTCCGGCTCCGATGTGGCGAAAGATGTGCTCGCAGGTGTTAAATTGCCGACAGGTATCAATGCCTACCTGACCATGGACTATGACTTTACGACCAAGACTTTCGATGCGGATTTCAAGCTGATGGTCAGCACTCCGGGTAATTTCATCAGGGGTACGGACAATAACAATGAAGCAGGCTGGGCCAAACTTCATTTTTCACCTCAATCCTGGTATATCCATGCCGGTACGCCGACTAACCCTATCGGCCTGAGAATCGGGCTGGGCCCGTTATCCCTGACTACAAAATCCTATATCATGCTGGGCGACCGGTTGGAAAATCCCGCAGTCCCGCCGCAAGAAGTTTTGAATATATTGCGCATTACCCCCGAACAGGCCGATTATATGAAATATCCGGCCATAATGGAAGCCGGGAAAGGGGTTGCTTTCGGCTCTCATTTGTCTTTCGATACGGGAGACCTCAGGTTCCTTATTCTCTATGCCCGTTTTATGGCCGGCGCAGGATTTGACCTGATGCTCAGGGACATGAACAACTATGCTTGTGAAGGCAGCCGTGAGCCGGTAGGGATCAACGGCTGGTATACCAACGGACAATGCTATGCCTACCTTCAGGGAGAATTGGGTGTACGGATAAAAATCCTCTTCGTCAATAAAAAAATAGCCATTATCAAAGGATCGACGGCAGCCCTGTTGCAAGCCCGGTTTCCGAATCCCACCTGGGTCGGCGGACGGTTGGCGGTGAATTTGAATGTACTCGGAGGACTGATCAAGGCGAGTATGAGTATGAAGCTGAGCTTCGGAAACGATTGTAAATTAGTCAGTCTCAATGGCGACGATTCTCCTTTGGATATGCCGGTTATAGCCGACCTTACTCCTTTGAACCATGATACCGATGTCGATGTCTTCCTGTCGCCGCAGGCAACCTTTAACATGCAATTGGGAGAGCCTTTCGACATACAGGACGATAATGGCAACGCCAAGACTTACCGCCTCAAATTGGGCGACTTCTACATAATGGACAATAAAGGGCAAAAAGTGGAAGGAAAAATCAAATGGAACAATAATAACGACGCCGCCACTTTCGAATCGAAGGAGATATTGCCGCCGAATATTGACATGAAGGTTTTTGTTTCGGTGAATTTCGAAGAATATTCCGGCGGCAGTTGGAAACTTGTCGCACAGAACGGCGCTCCTGCCCGGGAATCAAAGGAATCTTCGTTCAAAACGGGAGGCGCTCCGAATTATATTCCGTTGACGAACATTGAATATTGTTACCCGGTAATAAATCAAAAGAATTTTTATAAAGGAGAATCTGCTGCCGGATACGTACAACTGAAAAAAGGCCAGACTTATCTGTTTCCCGATAACTTCGTATACAGCGCCGATTTTTCGGCGAAAACCGGGAATACGGCAAAAGCGGCTTTTCAATACAGCAAAGCCGATTCGCGCCTGAATTTCAATTTCCCGGAAGTCGGCAATCAGACAGATTACGACCTTGCTTTTGTCGCTTCTTCCGCGAACCGGAACCTGAACCCGGCTGAAACGACAATAACAACTGCTACCGGCACAATTACCGATGAAGAAGGAGAGTCTTTCACCATCGATTACATGCAGCAGGCCGCACAGAAAATTATAAAAGACGGAAGTCTCGAGGTGCTGAAATACACATTCCGCAGCAGTAAGCACAACACATTCAAGGAGAAAATAGCAGCTATGCAATTCAATCCGGGAGACCGTTATGTCAATACGGATGTGCGTTCTTTATTGCTCAATACCACAACTGCTTACGAAGCTTTTGATGAGGCCGAACTTATCGGCAGCGAATATACCGCAGGCATCCCGCTCGTGTCGGCAAAAGCCATGCTCGATGACGACTATTACACAAAAGACATCGCCCCGTTGATATACAATTGGTATCCGGTGAAAGGTATTTCCATTACAGGACGTGATGTGAACGAATATGGCGTACCGCCGGCCAAAGCATTTCCGCTGTATGACGGTTACCTGAGCTTCATTGCTTCGGGCATTTATAATGAAGCCATGTCGAAACGCTTTCCTTACGTTTACGAATTGCCTTTCTATTACTGTAAAGACTACTATGAATTGGCAACCAAGGCCGTCAATTCATTTGATAAGGGAATAGACATGAAACCGTTGATGCCGCTGATTAACAGTCACTTTTTGTTTATCAGACAAGGAATCTACAAAACAAACTTCAACTATACGTTGCCCGGAGGAAAAGCCGGAAGCAGCAACCAAGTCAATTATACCAATACGCTGGACTGGAGGTGATTATGACGACATATAAAGCTATGACATACAGATTCGTTGCAGGGTTGATCCTGTTCCTGTTTTTTCAAAACGGGTATTTGTCTGCACAACAAGACGGGGAGTTTTCCGCGCCCGGAGAAAATATACAAGCCCGGGGAGCCGTAATCAGCGAAACCGAGATAAGGCTCAGGTGGTCGCCTGCCGGTCCGAAGGCGTGGATTGACGGTATAAATAACGGCTATACCGTGGAAAGGTACACGATGATGATAGATAATCTCTGGCAGGAAAATCCGGTGAAACAAATCATGGTCCGGGATTTAAAACCCCGGCCTCTCGAACAATGGAAAGAACTTATTGAAACTTCCGATTATGCGGCGGTGATTGCACAGGCCTTTTACGGGGAAGATTTTGAATTGAGTTCCGCATCCGGCGGCATGGGATATATTATTAACCGGGCCGAAGAATTGCAACAACGTTTCAGTACCTCCGTTTTTATGGCTGAATATGACTATAACGCTGCCGGATATGCCGGGTGGGCTTTTACCGACAATACCGTTAAATCGAACGAAAGATACCTGTACCGCATTTACCTGAATCGTCCGGGAAAAGCGCCGGCTGATACGGCTGCCGTTTATATCGGGGTTCAGGACAAGAAAGAACTTCCGAAACCCATCGGATTGAATGCCATATTTGCCGACCGGTCTGTCGTCCTTTCGTGGAATTATAGCCTGCTGTCGGATTTTTACCACTCTTACCATGTGGAACGGATGTCGTCCGACGAAAAAACCTTCAGGCGGATTACCGACCTTCCGGTTACGCCTTTAGATGCCGGTGTACGCGAAATTTTCTATGCCGACTCCTTAGATAACAATGAAACCCGGTATACGTACAGAATTACAGGCCTCACCGGATTTGACCAAACAGGTCCGGCATCGGATACCATAAGCGGTCATGGATATAAAACCGCCGGTTGCATTCCGCAGATTTATGCCGGGTATTTTACGGAGAAAGACCGGGCTCACCTATTTTGGGAATTTGAATGTGATGATCCCGGACAAATCCGGAAATTTTCGATAGAACGGGCTTCCGCCATCGACGGAGAGTATAAAACGATAGAAGACAGCGTAGCGTTGCATTTTCGGGATCAATCCCTATCCCTGCCGGACGAGGTCAATTACATTAAATTGTCGGCTGTCGGTAAGGATGACAGTCGACAAGAATCTTTTCCTTTCCTGTTAAACCGTATCGATTCCATCCCTCCGGCTGTGCCTACGGGATTGAAGGCGATGATTGATTCTGTCGGAGTGGCTTGTTTGTCATGGAATGCCAACACGGAACCTGATCTGAGAGGGTACCGTTTGCTGCGTTCTTTTACCAAGGGGGGAGAAAAGTCTTCCTTTATCTCCGATTTTATTACGGATAACCAATATACAGACACCCTTTCATTAGCCTTGAGCAATCCGGAAGTCTATTACGCACTGACGGCCGTCGACATGCGCTATAACGAATCTGACCCGTGCCCGGATGTCATGGCCGTAAAACCGAACCTTGCAACTCCGGCTGAACCTGTCATTGTCGGTTATCAACCGGCCGGAAACAAAGTGACCGTTTCGTGGATAACCGATACAACACGCACCGGCATACGGTACGATTTAGTGCGGTCTGTAGAAAATAAACCCGAATATACCAAAACCGTCTTTTCCGGAAACGGTTCCGTGAATACTTATACGGATGATGTGCCCGAATCAGGGCGCTACAGATACCGGGTCTTTGCATACGGCCCCGACGGAAAGAAATCGACATCCCCGCAAGCATTGACATTGGATATTGCCGTAGAACCGGATTTGAACGAAGTCGGCGGGTTCAATGCTTATACAGACGACGCCGGGAAATACATCGAATTGTTCTGGAAAAAGAATGCCAAAGCCCGGCTGTATCGTATTTATAAAGCCGAAAAAGATAAAAAGATGATCCTTTGGCAGGAAGTGGATGCACAAACGAACCGGATTGTGGATGAGATCGTTTCTCCCGGTACAGATTATGTTTATACTATTTTGTTTATTACCGATGAAGGTCGGACTTCTAAAGCCAAAACAATTACCGTAAATTATTGATCACCGACAAAACCAAAACACAAAACAGATGAAAAAGATAGTTTTATTCTTGCTATTGACCCTGTTATACACGGGAAACACTTGGGGACAGGAATATGCTTTTGACCTGACGCTGAAATTAAAATCAAGGGAGCATCATATAGAAGCAGCCAGTTATTTCAAGGTAACATTTACTTATCAAAATGGAGCCACTGATATATGGACAGAAGGTCTTTTCGGTCGGGAATTTAATGATGGAAGCATTTGGCAAAGTAATTACGCTATAAAATGTTCTGTTTCCAATCCGATAACTAAAATAACGATCTACGCCGAACACAGGGATGATCCTGCCGGTTCAAGCAATAATAGATTAAGAGGAAGTAACACCAATACTCTTGATATCCCGTTATCCGATTATCCGTGTAAAGATTATGTCGTAAATAATAAACTTTTAGGAGACTATGATGGCGGCAGTACATTGGATATCAAATTAAAACCTTTATCAGGCGTATGGGAAATTAAAACTGCAATAACGACAACTCTCACTCTTTCGCGCCAACTTATCAATGTGACATTTGGAGATGGTTCATTCAAAACATTGGAGCCTGCCTTTACATATCAACAACGAGAACGCACTTACTATTTAGATGAGAATAAGAGCGGAATAAAAGAGATTTCAGTTACTAATAATAACAATATGAATGCTTATACATTTAATCAACCTCTATATCCTCCATTAGGCAGTTCTTTTGAAATCAGAACGACAAATGTTACGACCAAATTCGAAATAGCATACCTGAAAAATTCACTTTATCAAACTCCTGCGACAGGGATTTTACCCGTTAATGATCAAATTGAAATAACGACAAAGGAATTCCACAGCCGCCATCAATGGCAATATTCGCTGACTCCTCCTGATGCCTCAGGCAATCAGGTATGGAATAATATGCCCTATAATGTAAATACACAATCGGGAACCGTTACTTTTTCCGGATATGACTTACTTGGGGAAAATTCGGCAAACTACATAGGCAGAGATATTTATTTCAAAGCGGTATATAATTGCGCTGTTCCGGTTCAGGAAACCTATACATTGCCTTTGAATGTGAGATTGTCCACACCCGGTATCCTGAGCGTTACCCCGGTAAACAAGATTTGTAACGGCGGTGCCGACGGAAGGTTTAAAATACAATTAGACCGTTCTTTGTTGTCGGGCGAGAGGCTGTTGGCTGATTACAAAAATCTGACCACCTCGGCTACCGGCAGTACTTCAGACCCGGTTTTGGACGAAAATAACAGTTTCTATATTGATAACTTGGATGCGGGCGACTATGAAATACAGATCTCCGGCTTTTATAATGGGATCTCGACCTATTCTGACGGTGTGAATCACAAAAAGACGGGGGAAATAGAAAGTTTTCCTCCATTGAGTTATTCGACAGCCGGTTTGACGAATATCACCTGTTACGGTACCGGCAACGGTACGATTACAATCACGGTATCGGGCGGGGACGGAAACTATACTCTTCATTGGGGTAAACAGGGGGAAAACTATACAACTGCACCTTTTACTTCTCCGACCCAAACGATCTTGTCCGGTCTGGAGCCCGGCGTTTATGAATACTATGTTACCGACAGCCACGATTGCGAATTGCGGAATCCCGACGGCACAATAAAAACTATACAAGTAGCCATTACCCAACCCGCAAAAGCATTGGATTTCTCTTTCCCGGCGCCTGTACTTCCTTCCGGTTACGGCAGGAGCGACGGATCTGTGACTTTGGAGGGCGACGGGGGAACGCCGGCACCGGGAACCGGCTATACTGCCACATGGAAAAACAACCTGACCGGCCAAACCGTTACGACGGTAGAGAACGATCCTTCGGGAGCAAAATTCCGGACGACGGCAAAGAATATTCCTGCCGGGACATACCTTGTGGAAGTCAGGGACGCCAATAATTGCGGTTTTACGGATGAAATCACAATCGGCCGGCCGGACGAATTAGTCGTCAATATCGAAAATACTTTGCCGGTACTCTGTAACGGGGATACGAACGGCGAATTAGTCGCTCATGCTCAAGGGGGCGTGTTGGATCCGGGCCAAGTCTATGATTACCGGTGGTATAAAAAGAACGGGGCGGACTATCAAGCCATTCCGCTTTATACCGACAGCATTGCTTCCGGCTTGGGTAAAGGTGATTATAAGGTTGAGGTCAAAGACCGGAGCCGGGTCGTGAATATTACGGAAAAGGAATTTTCCCTGAGCGAACCGGAAGCTTTGACCGCAACCCTGTCCAAGCAGGACGTAACCTGCTACGGCGGCGATAACGGAAGCATCCGGGTCGACGTATCCGGCGGCGCGGGAAATTACAGCCTGTATTATAAATCAAGAGACGATGACGATTACAGCGATCCGGTAAGCATCCCGGGCAATACCTTTACGGTTGACGGCCTGACCGCCGATGAATACCGTCTTTACATCACGGACGGAAATAACTGCGCGGCTTCGATTTCCGGCGCGAGTGTTGCATCGGTAATCATCTCCCAACCGGCGCAGGCTCTGGATATAAGCAGCAGCGCCGTAAAACCGGTCAGCGGCTTCGGACGCTCCGACGGAAACATTGAAATCAAAGTACAGGGCGGAACACCGAATCCTACCGGGCCTTTTTACACGATTACATGGAAAGATGCTTCGGGAACGCCGATAGCAAGCAGTGAATCATCGGATGCCGACGGTATTTTCACTTCAAAAACGGAAAACCTGCCGCAAGGAATCTATACCGTTGAAATCAAGGATAAAAATTATGACGGAACGGCTGATGCATGTTATGTTGTTGCTGCATTCACGGTTATCCAACCGGAATTACTGACCCTGCAACCGGAAAATACAAGCGGCGTCTATTGTTACGGAGAAACGACGGGAATGCTGGTTGCCAACGCGAAGGGCGGTGTACCCGGTAATTTTTCGGGCCGGCCTTACAGCTATGAATGGTATTCGGTAACGAACGGGACGGCAACGCTTCTCCCCGACCGGATTGATGATACAGCGGATCATTTACCGGCAGGGTCGTATCAAGTCCGGGTCGAAGATGCCGCCGATCCGGTCAATACCGTTGAATCGGATGTCTTTGAAATCACCCAACCGACGCCGGTAACTACGGTTTTAACCACACGGAATATCTCCTGCCACGGATTGAACGACGGTTTTATCCGCATAGAAACAGCCGGGGGAGTGGGAGATTACAAATTGTTCCTGAAAAAAGATGAGGATGCGGATTACCGGGAACATCCGATCGAATCCGATAATAAAACGTTTCGGATCGATAACTTGTATTCGGGCAACTACATCATATATATTTTGGATGCCAATAACTGTTATGCGAAGATAAACGGAGAAGACATTCATGAAATTACCTTGATGCAGCCGGCAGAGCCGTTGACTATTTCCGCCGTGACAAAAGTCGATGCTTCCGGTTACGGGCGTTCCGACGGCAATATAAAAATCACGCCGGAAGGCGGCACACCGAATCCGGACGGCACTTACAACATCAGTTGGAAAAATGAAGCGGGGCAAACCCTGTCGGCAACAAATTCTCTTGAAAACGGCAAGTATATTTCTCTCCTGAACAATATTCCGGAAGGAAATTACAGCGTAGAAGTAAAAGACGGCAATTATGCCGGCGCCTATCCGGATGCCGACGCTTCCTGTACCGCTTCCGAATTTTATTCCATCTCCGAACCGGACGAATTGTTGGCAGCCGTGGAAGAAACCGGTGTGATTTCCTGCTACGGCATGTCCGACGGCCGGCTCGTTGTTCATGCCACAGGCGGCATTCGCAATCCGGCGGAAGAACAACCACTTTATTTCTACAAATGGTATAAAGAAGGGCCAAACGGCGTCTATAATTTGTTGGCAAACGAAAGGGACAGCATCCTATCGGACAGACCGGCGGGAATTTACAAAGTGGAAATAGAAGACTACAGTCGCACGCCGAATACGGTTTCGGTAATTTACAACCTGAGACAACCCGATTTGTTGCAGGCTTCGGCGACCGATATTTCCATAACCTGCGGACAAACGGCAACGGTCTCTGCCACGGTTACGGGTGGTACAGCCCCGTATACATACGAATGGAGTATGGGGGACGACACTCAATCTGTCGCCGGTGTTTCTCCCGGACGATATTTTGTATTCGTAACTGACAGTCGGGGATGTCTGACAACCGCCATCGCGAAGGTTTCCACACCGGAAGGGCTGCGGGTGGAAAGTACCGTTGCTTCTCCGGTTTGTCACGGAGCATCCGACGGCAGTATTACATTGCAGGTTACGGGCGGTACGGCGCCGTACACCTATCGATGGAATAATGGCACCGCAGGCAAAGACCTGATCGGTATCGGAGCCGGACAATACAGTGTGACAGTGACCGATAAAGACGGCTGCAGTTTTACGGATAATTTTATCCTGATCGATCCGGAACCGCTGACCGTGAGTCTGGGAGAAGACCGTACCCTGTGCAACGGACAAAGTCTGAGACTGGCTCCGGCTGTGACGGATCCGGATACTCAATTCAGCTGGACAGGGCCGGATTCCTTTAAAGCCTCCTCTCCGGAAATAACCGTCAATACCGCCGGAACCTACCGCTTGGCGATTACCGACAGCAAAGGGTGCCAGGCGACGGATGAAATTAATATCCGGGTGAAGGATGTCGATATCAGTTCCGAAATTTTCGTCTCTACGGAAGTTTTTACCGGCGATACGATCGTTATTGCCAATATCAGCAATCCCGATCCCGACAGCGTGGATTGGCTGATCGAAAACACCGACTCGCTGCAGGTGGTGGAAACAGACGAGTTCTATGCCCGGGTAATCTTTTACTATCCCGGTCATTACACGATCGGATTCAGGGCGCATAAAGACGACTGTTATCAGGAAATTCGCAAGACTGTCACAGCCGTGGAGCCGGAACAAACACCGGGCAGGGAGCCCGGAGAGTCCATGATCAACAATTTTTATGTATACCCGAATCCGAACGACGGCAATTTCCATGTCAGAATCGAGCTGACCGGGACAAGCGCCATCCGCCTGCGAATGATCAATGCCGGTACAGGTCATGTCGCCTCCGATAAAAAATACAACGGACAGAAAGACTATGACCTGCCTTACAGTCTGCCCCTGTCTCCGGGGGTATACATCATCGTGCTGGAAACGGCTTCCGGATATATGAATATCAAAATGATCGTGACCGGTTGACGAAACGAGATAAATAAAAAGTATTGACATTTCAAACGCGAAGATGCAAAGGACACAAAGGCGCGAAGTTTTACATTTAATTTTCTTAGTGCCTTTGTGTCCTTCGTACCTTTGCATTTAAAATATAGGTGGTGATGTAAAAAGTATGCTGTCCCGGTTTGCCGGAGAACAATGATTTAACTTGCTTTATCATCTTTAGCAGCAAAGAAACAGCTTTCTATTATCACTTTTATTCTTTTATTAAATGGTTTATAATAAGGAGATAAGGGCGTGTAGATGTGACTGATCCGGACTGCTAAGGGAATTGTAAATAGTAGTTAATTCAATACTAATTGATTGATAATATGACCTTTATAATGGCATACTTTTTACATCACTATCAAAATATAAACGATTTTTTGACGTATATCCCGGTAAAATTACCAAGTTATTTTTTACACGTTACTTAATCTTTTTCTTAACCCCGATAGGAATAAAATTGCTATATTTGTGCTTTATTCCCGGAATACGCTTGCGGCGTGCAGACAATGTTAAAAAAATTATATGATTATCGGATGTTATGCCTGCTTATCCTCACAGGTAGGGTATAAAAATGTAATATTCGTTTTTTTGAAAGTTACATGCTAAAAAATATTGTTT